>JADGED010000009.1 GCA_016744555.1 Desulfuromonadaceae bacterium | reverse complement strand
TGAAGGCGGTAACGGCGGTGGTGGTGAAGGCGGCAACGGCGGTGGTGGTGAAAACGGTAGCGGCAGCGGTGATTGTGATGGCACTGGCCCGGGAGCAGGGATGGATGCGGCACCAGAAACTAGTACGCAAACCCAAACCATGGCCAATACTAGTACCCAGACTAAAACTCAAACCCAGACTAAAACGCGGACCAGAACTAGAACCCAAGATCAGGTAGATCAGGTAGATCAGGTAGATCAAGCGACTGAAGAAGAGGCCAGCGATCCGGCGACCGAAACACCAGAAACACCAGAAACACCAGAAACACCAGAAACACCAGAAACGACTGAGTCATAATTAGAACCAATTTAAAACTGTTATTTTTCGTGTAAGCTCAGCGAAACATGTAGTTACTACTTTGACCAAACGGATTCTGGGGGCATTGCCAAATTAGTGCCACCAGAATCCAACTATAAACTAGCCCATCTCAAACATATTCATACAAATACCCATCCCCATGTCCAGAAATGTTCTGGAGTAATAAAAAGTTTTCTTCTATGATTTAACTTTACAGTCATAATTTGAGTTGAGCGGATCTAGCTTCTCTGCCAATTTAAACAAATGACAGTCATTGAGGAGACATAATGGTTCGTGGATTCGCAATTTTGCTCAGTTTTCAGTGGTTAGGTGAGCTACTGTCTACTGGTTTAAATTTGCCCTTACCGGGTAGCGTCATCGGCATGGTACTACTGCTCATCACTTTACGCTTTGGGCTAATAAAACTAACTTGGGTTAACGAAGCGGCCGAACTCTTATTAAAAAACCTATCAATGTTATTTGTCCCTGCTGGCGTCGGAGTCATGGTCTATTTTGATCTAATCGCCAAACAGTGGTTACCATTAACAGTAGCGACACTTTTAAGTACCCTTGCGGTACTGGCAACCACCGGACTAACAGCAAAGTTCATGTCACGCAAAGGAGGTGGAAATGACTAACACCCTTCTTGCCTCACCACTTTTTGGAATTACACTAACGCTGCTAGTTTTTCACTTAGCGACGCTACTAAATCAGCGGTTTAAATATACATTACTCAACCCAACCATCGTCGCAATTGTTACGATAATCGTAATTTTGCGCCAAAGTGATATTTCTTATACTGACTATTCTGCCGGTGGCGATATTATCCTATTTTTACTAGGGCCATCGGTTGTTGCCCTTGGAGTCCCACTGTACCAACGCCGCACCGAAGTAATGCAACGCCTCATTCCAATTCTAAGTGGAATTTCTGTCGGAGCGATAACATCCATTTTCACCACCACCGTCATTGTTTTATTATTGGGTGGTGATGAGCAATTAGCGATTACCATTGCACCAAAATCGGTCACCACCCCGATTGCCATTGGGCTAGCAGCAAAGTTTGGTGGGCTAGTTCCCTTAACTGCAGCGGTAGTGGTTATGACCGGCTGCTTTGGTGCGGTGGTTGGGCCGGCACTATGCAAATTTTTGCGTATCAATGATCCTGCTGCGATGGGCTTAGCCATGGGAACGGCTGCCCACGGGATTGGTACAGGAAGAATGCTAGAAATTGACCTAATGGGTGGAGCTATTGCTGGGTTGGCCATTGGCTTAAACGGTCTAATCACCTCAATGCTCATGCCGGTACTTAAAGTAATATTGGGTTAACTTCAGTCCTGCTAATGCGACATGTCCATTTAAGTACGTCATTGTTGATCAAAGTAGTAGACATAAATTATACTGCTGACTTAGTCTAGCATCAAAGCTTTAGACTGCTTTAAGGAGCACAAGATACCATTTAATTCTATTTTATAATCGTCTAAGATCAAGGCTCTACATGAAAAGTCCATCGTTGCGTACCGCTCTAATTCTTCCATATACTGCATTGGTCATTATACTCGCTGTTTCCATCGGCGGACTTTCCTACACCGTTGGTAGTCGCGCAGTTTCGACTCTATCCGAACACTTGCTAAATGAAACCGTCAATCGCATTGGGCAGGCAATAGATCGCCACGTAATCGGCTCGGTTGCCACCTTAGAAGCTGCTTTTCCTAGCGGCATGCTAGCGCCAGAAGATGTTGAAGGCGACATTAATAACATCCGTAGTCGTTTTTGGATTGCAACATCACTACATATTGACCCCAACAATTATGTTTATTACGGAAACCCAAAGGGACAATCCATTGGACTTTATCGACACTCCTACGACCAAGGCGAATTAAGGTTAAAGTATCGAGCAAAAGACCACCGTAAACGCTACCTGATTGACGGAATTAATGGCACTCCACAATTCAAATCTCAAGAGAAAGCCTTGTTTGATCCACGTCAACGACCGTGGTTTCAAGCGGCACAAACTACTGATCGAGATATTTGGACAGCAGTATATATAGACTTTGTTACCCATGATTTGGTCGCTACTAGAGCCAGGAGGGTTCTGGATGAATCGGGGAAAATGGCTGGGGTCGTTGCTACAGATATGCCGTTACGGGCACTTAATGATTTTATTGGCAATCTTGACACTTCTGAAAACGGGCAGGCTTTTATTCTTGAACCAAACGGGATGCTAATTGCGTCATCTCATAGCCCTAACGTTAGGCAAACTGCAGATGGCGAGAATATCAGAATAAATGCCGCAACTAGTGGCTATCCATTACTGACCGAAATTTATCAAATAATTCAGCCCCAACTATCACAGTTATTAGATAGCAATAAACCCAAAACCATTACCTTTACCGACAGCCAAGGCGACAGAATCCACGTAGCTTTTGCTATGTTCAAAGATAGCGCTGGGCTAAAATGGATCAACATAGTTGCCCTACCTGAGCGTGATTTTATGGGGGCAATCCACTCTAATGTGACCCGCACCGTGATCCTTGGAATATTGGCAACAATAGCGGTCGTTTTTATTGGGTTACGAATCTTTAGTTGGTTAACAGCTGACCTCAAAAAGCTGTCACTTGTGGTAAACCAAGTGGGTAGTGGGTTTCAAGTTAGTCCACTAAACATTGATCGTAGCGATGAAATTGGCACCCTTGCTAAATGTTTTCAAGCTATGCAATATAGGCTACAAACTGACCACTTAACCGGGCTACCAAACCGCCATGCATTTGAGCAACACCTTAATACACTTATACGACAATATCCACAGAGCAACCAACCGTTTACTATCATGTTTATCGACATTAACGATTTCAAGGGAATCAACGACAATTTTGGTCACGATAGTGGAGATAAAGTGTTGATGGAATTTGCCTATCGCCTCCGCACTAATGTACGTGAGCACGACCTAGTAGCACGTTATGCTGGAGATGAATTTGTCGTAATAATGGAAAATATCCATTCCAAACAAGATCAGGCGGTCATAAAAAGCGGCCTTGAAGCTGCCCTTTCTGCCCCCTTAGACGTGAATAAGTCAACTACCACCAACATTGGTGGAGCCATTGGCTTGGCCACTTTCCCTGAAAGTGCGGACAATGCTAAGGATCTTATAATTGTTGCCGACAGCAATATGTACCAGCATAAAGCTGAGTTAAAAAACCAGTAGCAACGTTTTATCCAGCTTTAAGCATTTATATTTAAAACAACTGCACTTTGGCATCCACTCCAGCACAACTTATAAATCAACTCCACCAACAGTAAGGTTTGTGGACAACTCAATTTATCTGCGCAGAAAGTACTACTTTTTGCATAAAAATAACCCATATTGAAATAGCTACATCACCTCTATCATTCACAGTTGACAACTGTTTCAAACAAGTGTTTAAATGAAGCATCTTTTTCCTGCCAGTGTTGCCAAAGGAACAACTATGCCACCGGTCGATACTAAAACCAGAATCCTCGACAGTGCCGAACATTTATTTGCTCAAGATGGCTTCCATATAACCTCTATGCGAACCATTACCAGCACGGCTGAAGTCAACCTTGCCTCTATTAATTACCACTTTGGCAACAAGGAATCGTTGCTACAAGCAGTAATTGAAAGAAGACTTCTGCCACTAAATAAAATTCGCGCTGATGAAATAAAAAAGGTAATTGCTCAAGCAGAAGACAATAGCGCACTTCCAACGGCCAAAGCACTACTCCAAGCTTTTATTGATCCAACCCTCAAATTTAGGGATTCAAGCACCGGAGCCAGAGATTTTATCACTTTAGTTGGTCGATCACTGAACGAACCAGACGAAACCGTTCGCAACTGCTTTTTAGCACTGATATTTCCAATTTTTGAACAGCTTCGCCAAGCTCTACAAAGCGCATTGCCGCACCTATCGCAAGCTACCCTATTAATTCGGCTACAATTTATCATGGGGACTATAAATCAAGTAATGTGCATGAGAAATGAACCGCTATTCAAAAACCAAACACAAGCAAATAACAACCACTATAACGATGCGATGCAGCAATTATTACAGTTTATCCTTGCCGGAGTGGAGGCACCCGAATGAAATATCTAATATTGGCTTTGCTCCTCCTAAGCGCCTGCAATCCATTGCGGCCAGAACAACTAAAAGTTTCTTCACCACCGCCACATTATGCTATCGAAGCGGCAACTACTAGCAAACAACTATCTCAACTCTGGTGGCTCGATTTTAATGACCCAAAATTAAACCAATTGCAGCAAAAGCTGTTCAACAACAACCTCAACTTACGACAAGCGCTGTATCGGTTGCAGCAGCTTGATGCTCTACAAAAAATAAGTGGTGCAGCACTGTGGCCACAATTAGGTCTAAGCGGTAGTTACAGTCGCAACCATGCGCCTGGGCTTATCGACGACACCACAACTACCAGCAAAAGCCTTTCACTAGCGGCTAGCTACGAAGTCGACCTATGGCACAGGCTTAGCGACAAAAAAACTGCCGCTACTTTGCGCCAACAAGCAGGCGAAAAAGATGTGCAGGCACTACTACTTAACCTAAGCGGTCAACTGAGCGAACAATACTTCCTTGCGATAGAACAACGTGCACAGTTGCAATTATTGCAGCAGCAAGCAAAGCATAGCAGTCACGTATTGCAAACAATCACTGATCGTTATCGGGCCGGATTATCGACCGCAGGCGAAGTATACCAAGCACGTCAAAACCTCGCAGCAATCAACGCCCGCAGCCCGCAGTACAAAACAGCTTTAGCACAGGCAGAAAATGGGATTGCAATTCTTCTAGGACAACTTCCCGGCACCATTGAAATAGACACTATTGTACTACCAACACTTACCGGCGACGTAAGTTTTGGGCTACCTGCAGATTTATTACTACAGCGTCCAGATGTTGCTGCATCACTGCTACAACTTGAAGCTGCTGACCACGAACTAGCAGCTGCCCTTGCAGCACGACTACCTGCCATTCAACTTTCAGCAACACTGGGAAAATCGATATCTAATCTTGCCGCTGGTGATATTGAAGGGACCATCTGGAGCTTAGCTTTGGGCGTAACTCAGCCGCTGATTGATGGAGGGCGCCTGCGCGCTGAATCGGAACGTCAGCATGCTATCCGGGCAGAACAATTGGCGGCATACCAGCAAACATTATTAACTGCCATACAAGAGGTAGAATCGGCATTAACAGCTCAAGTAAACAGCGTAGAGCTCGCCAAGCAGCTTAAACTTCGCCTCCAAATTAACACTGACGCTCTGCAGCTAACTGAAGATAACTACCGCTACGGACTAATCGATAGTGATGACTTACTGCAAGGGCAAATTACCCAATTGGAGATTTTAACCTTACAGTTAAACAACCAGCGGCAGCAGCTTAGTAACCATATCACTTTAGCACGAGCGCTAGGTGGCAACTGGATGGCTGCTGAAATTAACCAACAACAAAAAACCCTCAATCAAGACGGGAATAAATAGATGACTGAAGCAAAGAAAAAAACCAAAATTGCACCAAAAATATTAATCCCTCTGCTTATTCTGGTTATCGGCATTGGTGGTTTCAAGTTAATGGGTAAGCTTAAAAAAGTTCCACAACGACAACAGACCGTCCAACAGGGACTCTTGGTCGATGTTATGGAATTAAAAACTACAACCCACCAAGTTATAGTCCACGCCAGTGGTACAGTACAGGCAGAACAAGAGATTGCTTTGGTTCCAGAAATAAGTGGTAAAGTTATTTGGATTTCGCCACAACTTGTTGGAGGTGGCTTGTTCCAGCAAGGAGAAACACTTCTACAAATTGATCCAATTGATTACGAGTTGGCACTTGAAAAAGCTTACGCAAGTATTGCTCAAGTTAAAGTCGCTATGGCAACAGAGCACGAACGGGCCAAGGTTTCGCTAGCAGAATGGAACCGTATTGACCTAAGCGATAAGGGCGAGCCGGGACCACTAATTACTCGTGAAATTCAGTTGCAGCAACAGCAAGCCAACCTTACTTCTGCCCAAGCAACACTACGACAAGCAGAAATAAATTTACAGCGCACTAAAATAACCGCACCATTTAACGGCCGGATTCGCCAAGAACAGGTTGACCTTGGACAGTATGTACGAGCAGGAACAAGCATTGGCAGTTTTGCCGGAACCGATCACGCTGAAATCCATATTCCCCTGCCGCTTAATGAACTTGATTGGTTGAATATTCGCTCAACCAGCCCGCAAAAAGGCTCTGCAGCTTCAATTTATCTACCGGGTAACCATAACATTAACTGGAGCGGCAAGCTGGTCCGGAGTCTCGGCGAGATTGATCCTAACAATCGCATGGCTACAGTAATGGTTCGAGTTAATGATCCCTACCAATTAAAACCTGGTGCCGAACAACCAATATTAACTAATGGAATGTTTGTCGATATCGAACTCCATGGAGAGAAATTTGACAATATCATTTCCATCCCTAGAAAAGCACTAAATGCTAACAATTCCGTCTGGTTAGCCGACAATAACAACCAACTAAAACAGCGCACAGTAGATGTATTGCGTCGCGAGAAGCAACAAATATTGCTTAGAGGTGGAGTTGAAGCTGGAGAGAAACTGGTATTAACGACTATCTCCGGTGCAACCGATGGTACCTTACTGAGACCAGTCATGCAGGAGATACAACCATGAACGGAGCAATCAAATGGATGGCGATGAACCATGTAGCCGCCAACTTGCTGATGTTTATTCTAGTCATTGGTGGTTTTGTCATGGCTCCGAGCATCAAGCAGGAAGTGTTCCCTGAGGTTTCTCTCGATCGAATTTCGGTGTCGGTCGCCTATCCTGGTGCTGGACCAGAAGAGGTCGAAGAAGGGATCATTATAAAGGTAGAGGAGAGCCTCACCGCCGTCGATGGGATTAAACAACTAAAGGCAACTGCAAACGAAGGCTACGGCAGCGTAGTGGCAGAGATCTACTCTGATGAAGATGTTGATGATATCCTCCAAGACATTAAAAGTGAAATTGATCGTATCACCACCTTTCCCGAAGATGCCGAAAAACCGGTAATCAGCAAACTATCCAACCGGCGAGAAGTTATTTCGGTTGTAATTTATGGAGACACCGACGAAAAAGTACTACGCGAACAAGCAGAACGGGTACGTGATGAGTTATTAGAACTTCCAGACATCACTCAAGTTGATCTAAGTGGCGTACGCGATTTTGAAATTACCATCGAAGTTTCAGAACAAACCTTGCAACGCTACAACCTTACCCTTAATCAGATTGCTACAGCTATCCGCGCTGCATCGCTTGATTTACCTGGCGGAACAATCAAAACCTCTGGCGGAGAAATTTTATTAAGAACTAAAGAGCGTCGCTACTGGGGGCCAGAATATGCCGATATCACCATCAGAACCAACAAAGATGGTAGCCAACTTAAATTGGGAGATATATCTAACGTAGTTGACGGCTTTGCCGACAGCGAAACCTATGGCAGGTTTGATGGAAAACCAGCAGCAATGGTTAAAGTTTTCCGCATCGGGGAGCAAAAGCCAACCGAAATTTCGGCGCGGATCCTTACCTACGTAGAAGAGAATCAGAGCAAGCTGCCAAGCAGCCTAAAACTAGCGATCTGGAACGATACCAGCGAAATTTTTACAAGTCGAATGAATTTGCTCCAAAAAAATGCCCTACTGGGCCTGGGCCTAGTCATTATTATTCTCGGTCTATTTTTAGAGATACGTTTGGCTGGCTGGGTCATGCTGGGGATCCCCATTTCATTTTTCGGCACCCTATTCCTCATGCCTTGGCTTGGGGTCTCAATCAACATGATTTCCCTATTTGCCTTCATTCTAGCGCTAGGTATTGTTGTCGATGACGCAATAGTCGTTGGTGAAAACATCTATGAACATCGCCAACGTGGCAAACCCTACGCCAAAGCAGCTATTGACGGTGTTTTAGAAGTTGCGGTGCCAGTTACCTTTTCAATTTTAACCACCGTTGCCGCATTCCTGCCGTTGATTTTCGTCAGCGGCATGATGGGTAAATTTATAAAAGTACTTCCGGTAGTCGTCATCACCCTGCTACTGATGTCACTAATAGAATCGCTCTTAGTCCTCCCCGCCCACTTGAGTGCGGGCAAGAAACATGATAAGCCCAGCGGGATTCTCGGACAAATTGATCGTATTCGGCGCTACTTTGGTGATGGCCTGCAACGTTTCGTCAATGGCCCTTATCAGTGGTTGCTGAAACTTAATATCCACTATCGATACGCCTCCTTAGCTATTGGAGTAGTCGCTTTACTTCTTACCATCGGCGTAGTTAAAAACAATTTGATCAAATTTACCTTCATGCCCGAAGTAGATGGTGACCGCATCACCGTAGCAATCCAAATGAACCGTGGTGTTCCTATTGAAGAGACCCGCCGGGTTAGCGATTTAATCCTGCAAAAAGGGATGGAGACCGTAGCAGAATACGATGCCCAAAGACCTGCTGGAGATACCATTCTACGCAATGTTTACTCAGTTATCGGTGGCAATATTGCTGGTGGTGGTCCAGGTGGTGGCAAAAGCGTAACAGCAACCCACATGAGTAATATTGCGATGTTTTTGACTAAAAGCGAAATACGCAATATTCCGGCAACCGATATCTCAACCGAGTGGCGTAAAAAAGTTGGTGATATTCCCGGTCTTGATTCTCTTACTTTCCGCTCAAACCTGGTTCGGATGGGTGCAAATATTGACGTATTGCTAGCACATCAAGATTTTGCCGTACTGGAGCAATCTTCAGAACGAATTCGCACTGCCTTAGCCGAATATCAAGGCGTTAGCGACATTGAGGACACCTATGCTCGTGGCAAACGGGAAATTAAACTCAAACTCAAACCAGCAGCACGCACTTTGGGTATCACTGAAACCGATCTGGGTCGCCAGGTTCGAGCAGCTTTTTATGGAGCGGAAGCTCTACGTTTACAGCGAGGGCGCAATGAGATCAAAGTAATGGTGCGCTACCCCGATGCCAACCGGCGCGAACTATGGAATTTTGAGACCATGCGCATCCGCACCCCTTCAGGACAAGAGATACCATTACTACAAGCGGCTGAAGTAATTGAGGGGCAAGGATTCTCAGAAATAAACCGTACCGACCGTAAACGGGTCATCAACGTTTCTGCCATGGTGGACAATACTAAAGGCAATGCTCAAGAGATTATCCTCGCCCTTAAAGAAAACCTGTTGCCACAACTAGCAACAGACTACCCAGGTCTTAGCTGGGATATGGAGGGGGAAGAGAAAGAACGGAAAGAGTCGCTAGGAAGTATGCTCGATGGCTTCAAGCTCGCCCTGATTGCTATTTTCACCCTGCTAGCAATACCTTTCCGCAGCTATGCTCAACCACTGTTGATCATGCTAGCGATACCATTTGGGATGATTGGTGCCGTTTTTGGCCATATAATCATGGGTTACAACCTAAGCTTACTAAGTATGTTTGGGCTCGTAGCATTATCTGGTGTGGTCATCAACGACTCCCTGTTATTAATCGATAAAGCTAATCGCAACCGGCGTGAAGGGATGCCACTTTACGATGCGATTATTGCTGCCGGAACCCGACGCTTTCGCCCCATAATATTGACCTCGCTTACCACCTTTTTTGGTCTGATGCCAATGATTTTGGAAACCAGTGTGCAAGCCAAGTTTTTGGTACCTATGGCAATATCCCTTGGCTTTGGAATTATGTTTGGTACTGGTATCATACTGTTATTGATCCCAGCTATGTACATGATACTAGAGGACATCAGGAGATTATTAGGTTTTAAAGACAAGCACGCCGAAGAGTTTCATGGAGCGGGCGACTGATAATGAAAAAATGCCCCTATTGTGCCGAGGAGATTCAAGACGCGGCGATCAAATGTAAACACTGCAATGAATTCCTCAACACGCCGACAAACCAGGGGGGTGAAACAACGCTCCCCTGGTATTTCAGAACATCTACTATTGTCATCGCTATCGCCAGCATTGGCCCACTAGCCCTCCCTCTCCTTTGGTGGCGTCCAAAAACTTCGTTATCTTGGAAAATCAGCCTCACCCTGGCGGTAGTCATCCTTAGTTGGGGACTTTATCAAACCACATTAAAATCTCTAGAAATTATTACCGATTATTACCAGCTACTCAACGAACTATAAAATAGAGGGGGGTTACATTTAAGCTGGCGAAGGGTAGTAATAAAGGGGTTCAACTATTTTTACCGTTGTTGATTTGTGCAGAATACGTTAAAAAGGGCGAAACAATTATTACCATTAGCCCATTAAGCTTCAGGACTTTACTATGAACGTTATCGACATTATCAACAATAGTGACAAAACAGTTTTCTCTTTTGAACTGCTGCCGCCCCTAAAAGGTAACGATGCTGGTAAAATTTATCGCACCATCGATAGTCTGGTAGAGTTTGACCCTAAATATATAAACATTACCACCCATCGTGATGAGATGGTATTTGTCGAAACTACTGATGGAACGATTGAAAAAAGAACGGTACGCAAGCGACCAGGAACCGTGGCTATTGCTGCAGCAATTCAACACAAATACAGTATCCCCGTTGTCCCCCATATTTTGTGTGGTGGTTTTTCCAAGAGTGAAACCGAACACGTTTTAATTGACCTCAATTTTATGGGGATCAGCAATGTTTTGGCGCTACGTGGCGATGGCTTAAAGACCGACCATGTTTTTCGACCTAACGCAGACGGCAACAGCAATGCAAATGAGCTGGTTGAACAGGTCGTTAATTTACGTAACGGTAAATATCTGGAAGACGATATTAAAAACACTGCCCCGATGGATTTTTGTATCGGCGTAGCAGGATACCCAGAGAAACACTTTGAAGCCCCAAACTTTGACACCGACCTCAACTATCTAAAACAAAAGGTTGATGCAGGTGCTGACTACATTGTTACGCAGATGTTTTTTGATAACCAAGTTTATTACGATTTTGTTGACAAGTGCCGTGCTGCTGGAATTAATGTCCCAATTATTCCCGGCATTAAACCGATTAACCTTACCAACCAACTGACTGTATTACCGAAATTGTTCAGCATCAACCTACCGCAAGAGTTGGCAATGGAGTTGGCAAAATGTAAAAATAATGATGCTGCCAAAGTGGTAGGAACGGAGTGGGCAATCCTACAATCAAAAGATTTAGTCGCCAACAAGGCTCCGAGCCTCCATATCTACACCTATGGCGTTTCTGATAATACCAGCAAAATAATTAAGGCTGTTTTTTAAATTATAGGTCTCAATGGAATATTCATGTGACAACTGCCAGCAAACTATTCAATCGTATTAAACGGCAAACCGGTAAAGCCATTGGTGATTTCAATCTGATTGAAGCCGGCGATCGCATTGCGGTAGGGGTATCTGGCGGTAAGGATTCCTATGTCCTTGTCCATATTCTTGAAGCTTTACGAAAAAAAGCACCTATAAAATTCGACTTGGTCGCCCTCAACATTGATGCAGGTTTCCCAAACTACCGTAAAGACCTGATTGAGTCCCACCTAAAACAACATAAATTTGAATATCTCATGGCAAGCACCAACAGTTACCAGATTATTGCCGAAAAACTTAAACCTGGAACTTCCTATTGTGCCTTCTGTGCCCGCTTGCGCCGTGGTTCCCTTTACACCCAAGCTGAAAAACTAGGTTGCAACAAAATTGCCTTGGGGCACCACCTAGATGACTTCATCGAAACCTTGTTGCTAAATCAATTTTATGGTGGCTGCTTAGCAGCGATGAGCGCTAAGTTTCTAGCCGATAACGGCAAACATACCGTCATCCGCCCGCTGGTGTATGTTGAAGAGGCGACGATACAAGCCTATAGCGATGTGATCCAATTCCCCATCGTAAATTGCTCTTGCCCAGTAGCGGAAGCTGATGACCAACAACGCCAAAAAATGAAACAACTAATCACTACATTAGCCAAAGATATTCCAGAAATTAGACACAGCCTAATTGCCGCTATCGGCAATGTTAATCCGCATCAACTACTAAATGATTGCCAGCAGGATTGCAATTTATCCTAACATCGGGTAAAAATCGCCCCAACAAAACTTCAATCTAGGTTAATAAAATAAAATCGAGGAAATCCATTGAAAAAGTTTGTAATTATTGCTGTTGTAATCGTTGCAGTGGCCGTTATTGCCGTTAAGATATTTCTTCCAACGTCAAAAACTGCCGACGTGGAGGTCAAAAAAACACCTCCTAATATCAGTGTGGCCGAGAAAAAATCCCGCTTTAAGGCGACAGTAATCCCGGCAGTTGATAAAGTTTATGCCAATCTAATGCAAGATTATCATGCTGCTGAAAACCTAATTAATACCGCTGCTGACAACGATAAACTGGCAACATTACGAACCGAATATAAGGCTCAAGACAATGCTGAGCTATTGATGGCACTCAAACCACATCCAAAAAGTATCGCCATTGCCCAAGCGGCAATGGAAAGCTCTTGGGCAACCTCACGCTTTTTTCGGGAAGCAAATAATATTTTTGGAGTCTGGTCGTTCAATCAGGATGAGCCAAGAATTGCTGCCGGTGAGCAGCGGGGCGACAAAACCATATGGATCAAGAAATATGGTTCGGTGGAAGATTCGGTAAGAGACTACTACCGCACTATTGCACGGGGCAGCGCTTATAAAGAATTTCGGCAGCTAAAAATGGAGACCGATGATCCATATGAGTTGGTAAAAAAACTCGACCGCTATTCAGAAATAGGGGCCGAGTACGGTAATGAGCTAACTGCTATTATCCGTTTTAACAAATTCACCGAATACGACCAACAACACAATACTTTATGAGTTACGTGCCCTATGGTCTCTAGAGTAAAGATGGCTTTATTTATATAGACTATAAATCTTTCTTTTTCATAAACTTTTTAAACATCCCTTTTGACTGTGGAGCCTGCTCACGCCGCAAATTGATCAACCGCAATTCACGCAAAGCATCAGTACAATTGGGATTAGCTTGAACTGCCATTTCAAATGATTTTTCCGCTTGTCTATCCTTCTCCATCGCTTGATAAACATAACCAAGGGTGAGGTGAGTCAAATCATTACTGGGGCTAAGCTCGCGTGAAGCAAGTAAAATCTCCATTGCCCGATTCTGTACCTGTTCTTCATCAGGGTCAGATTTAAATAGTGCCAAAGCATAATTACTCATATATTCAGGCTCTTCAGGGCTCAACTCAATTGAGCGTAGCAACGACTTTGCCGCAGCCTTATAACGACGGATTTTAAGTAATGCGCTACCTTCTTGAAAGCAAGTTTCGGCTTCAATTACCTGGTTAATATCGAGAGATTTTCTTGGTCCGTTAACCAACTCATCCAAATAACCAGCACAACTATCCTTATCGCTAAGCACCGTATAAGCTTGGGTAATATAATTAAACATCTCGTTTATTTTATTACTCATCTCTTTGGATAGATCGTTGCCAAGAAAACGGTCGGGGTGATATTCTTTGGCTAAACGATAATAAGCTTTACGCGCTTCACCAGGACCACATTGACGCCCCATTCCTAGGACAGCAAAATAATCTGAATCCATAATACGCTTATAATCATCAAGTATTTTACGCCGCAATTTGTCGTCGACGATATCGTCTTCAACTTCCTCAACTGGCTCTTCAACCAACCCTTTTACTGGCTCTAAGCTACGTTCCAACATTTCGGAGATTATCAAAGACGCTAGTATCTTTTGCACTTCTCGACGCGACAGGGGGTGTAGTTGTAAAAGATCTTGCATGGTTTTGGTGCCACGACAGTCTTTAATTATTGCTTCGCCACGTTTTCCTAAGTCAATATCCTGAAATCTATATATGGGGTTCTGCGCCAAGGTAAGGTAGTCATTATTAAAAGCATAAAGAAAGTCATCTAATTGCTTTGGTACCCAATACTTATTTACGCCCTGAAGAATAAGAGAAGCAGGTGACATTTTAATATTGGTAACATTTTTTTTAAACTCCGCAGTTGGTACAAACTGGCAGGTTCCACTACGCCATGCAAACGTTGACAACAACTTATCGGTAACCTGCCGCACCAATGCGTCCTTCAAATCTTGTGGAGTTAACAACCCCATTTCGATTAACACTGTTCCTTGCAAACGCCCCGTCTCTTTACTTCGATCAACCGATTGGTCACAATCGACCTGGGTAATCTCTCCCTCTGCTACCAACATCCTACCGAGACATTCACTTAAGACATTTGAGCGAGTAAAAATCGGGTAACCGTCTTTTATATAAATAACTTTTTTAGCATCGCCACGTTGCAAATGGAGCATGCCAGTAGACTTATTACGATATAATTCTTGTAACTTAAGTGGGACAGTGTAATCAGAAATAGGTTGTGATTTCTCCTGTTTAGGTTTCTTTGCACCACCAACAGAAAAGATCTCCTCAAGCAATTGCTGTAAATCGTTTCCCGTAAATGGTTTCAGGAGAAAGTCCGTAACCCCGTAATCGCTTTGCGCTTCAGCAACTTGCTCCGGGCTATAGAAAACGGAGGTAATCATAACAACCGGCAAATTACGAGTATTGTCATGCTTGCGCAAAGCTCGGCAAATATTTGGCCCAGAAATTTCTGGCATATTGTAATCGACTAGGGCTAGATGATAGTTATCACTTAACAATTTTCGCATCCCAATTGATCCACGCTCAGCGGTATCAACCTCGAAGCCTGCGGCAACAAAAGCTTGTTGCAAAAAATCGCGAAGGTCTCGATCATCATCAATAATCAATATTTTCTTACTCATAGTACCTACTATCCTTCAGCAATATCGCCTGATGGGTTAAGATATTTTTCCATCAATTCACGGATACCACCAGTTACTGCTCTATATTCTTGGAGAAAATCGTGCTCAGGTTTTAGTCCACGACTACCGTAGCCCAAACTCCGTGCAACTTTTCTAAAACCAGAGTTATGCGCCGACAACTCATTAATTGACTGATCATGCAGCAAACGCAAACGATTTTCTAGGCGGCGTAAAAACTTATAACCGTCTATCAGTACCCCTGCATCCTGCTGTGGCAGAATCCCCTCTGCTACCATAGTTTCGAGCAAAATGACAGTATTTTGTTTTCTTAACACCCCAACCTTCCCAGCATAAAGCAACTGTAAATACTGGGTTATGAATTCGACGTCGACCATACCGCCACGCCCGGTTTTAATATTAAAGCTATCCTCTCGCTCTTTACCTCGTTCAAATTCCATTCGCAGCCGCAATCGATAGATTTCTGTGCGCAAGTTTTCTGGCAAAGGACGATCAAAGGTTAATTGCGAAATTGTAGACTGTAGGTCTTCTGTGAACTTTGGTGCGGCACATAATACCCGTGCTTTAGTCATTGCTTGCCGCTCCCAAGGTTGTGCAGATTCTTCGTGATACCGCTTGAATGCCGCTACGCTTGTAACTAAAGACCCCTGATTTCCAGATGGTCTTAGTTGGGTATCAATCTCGTAAACAGTACCTTCTCTGGTAACTAAAGTGAGGGCGGTAATAATCCTTTGTGCTAGCTTGGCGAAATACTCTTGATTACTAATTTGCTTAAACCGTTTTGGGTTGGTCTCAGGTAAAGGCTGGGTTTTACCCTCTTCACCATAAATAAAGATAATATCGAGGTCAGAGTGATAGTTTAATTCCCATCCTCCCATTTTACCCAAACCAACAATCGCAAAATCAGTTTCATCATCTTCAACAGTGCAATCATTGCCAAATGGAGCACCAAAGCGGACAATTAATTCTTGGCGAGCAATTTTCCGCGCCTGTTCAAGGCAAACTTCAGCCAAAAACGATAACTGCTTAGCACCTTCACCTTGTTTCATTTGCCCGTGTAGATCGTTAAGGGCAATACGCAAAAACTCTTCATTGCGAAACCGTCGGAGCCCATCAAGTTGCAATTCATAATCTTCAGCGATAGCCATCTGTTCTGCTAAATCTGAGCGAAAGAGATCTAAATCTTTAACGCAAATAGCATTCGAACGCCCGACCAAAGTATCAAGTAGCTCTGGGCGCTGAATAAAGATTCGTGACAGCAATTGACTAGAACCAAACAGCGCCATTAACAATTTTACAATTGCTGGTTTCTCCGCCAGCAAAGAGAAAAATGAATTGCGCGCATGGATCCGATGTAAAAAATTTTCAAGATTATTCAATGCTTGATCTGGAGTTGGTGAATCGAGCAGTTCGCCCATCAACAGGGGAGCAATTTTTTCTAAGCTGCGGCGGGCACTGCCGGTTAAGCGGATATCTTGTTCATCGCCACGTAATAAAGATAAACTTTCATATGCGGCATCTGGATTAGAAAAGCCATTTTCTTCCAGCACATCCTTAATCAAGTCAGCATCAGATTCGCTGTCAAAGATAAAAGCAACCTCGGGTCGCATTTCAGTTTCTTCTTCGGATGAATAAAACAAATCCTTAAAGATACTACTAACAGCACCACGATGGTTATCAAGCTCAGCAGTAAAATCTTCGTAACTATTAAAGCCACTACGCCGCGCCAACAATTCTAGGTCATGTTGCTGCTGTGGTAAACAGTGGGTCTGCTGCTCTTGAACAATCTGGATTCTATGCTCAACGATACGCAAGAATTGATATGCTGCAGCAAGAGATTCACGATCGACGGCCGTAATCAGTTCATGTTCCTGCAGTAATTGTAACATTTGCAGTGAATTACGTTGCTGTAGCTCTGGTCTAGTCCCCGCATTTACTAACTGCTGGGTCTGGATAAAAAACTCGATCTCCCGAATGCCGCCATAACCCAACTTAAGGTTTCGCTCCCCCTCTTCCTTGCGCCGCATACTAGTATTAATCTTTTTTTTCATCGATTTCATATCTTCGATCATGCCGAAGTCGAGATATCGTCGAAAAATAAACGGCTTAATACGCTGCAGTAACTCTTCCCCAAGGGCAATATCTCCGGCAACCGGTCTGGCCTTTATCATCGCCGCCCGCTCCCAGCTTTGCCCCCAGGACTCATAATATGATTCAGCACCGTTGATGGAAATAGCCAGGTCGCCATTGTTGCCATCGGGACGTAAATTCGTATCAACCCGAAACACGAAGCCATCGGCAGTAACCTGATGTAGAGCTCTACAAATTAGTTCGGCTAATTTAACAAAGTAGCGTTGTAAACTGATTGATTCTTCCCGCGTACCACCGCTAGTTTTCCCTGTGGTTGAGGAGTAACAATATATTACGTCAATATCGGAAGAGAAGTTAAGCTCTCTACCACCCAGCTTGCCCATCCCCAAGATTGTCATACTGGCCAAACTTGACTCACCATTGCCGTCATCTTGCAGTGGTTGACCATATTCTTGCTGCAACTGTTTGCCACAATGTTCATAAGCACAATGCAAACTCGCGCCTGCCAAGCCACTTAATTCATCCATTATATCGACAACTGATGCTAAGCCACAAAGGTCTCGGCTACCGATACGTAAGATCTGAGTGGCCTTATAGCTGCGTAAACCAACCTGTAGCGTCTCAAAATCCGCTGCTGCTGGCACCATTTGCTGCAATGTGGCTGCCATCTGCTCTTCATTGCAAGCTTGCTCTATCCCCTTATTAATAAACAATTCGATGAAGTAATTTTCATTCCGGCACAGAATGTTAGATAAAAACGGTGAGCCCCCGAGGATGGTCATAAGTTGTTTACATTGCTTACTATCGTTCAAAACAATAGTTAATGTCTCTATCTCAACTACATCCAACAGCCGCTCAAGATAATTTAACGCACCATCTGGATCAGCCGATCCACAAGCTTGCAATGTAATGGTTGCCAGTAGGTCGCGATCGTTTAGAGCTTCATCAATTAATTGCAGGTTGGTTTTTACTTTTTCACCACCAAACAAAGGGAAACCATCGAGCCAAGTAACAAGCTCCTCAGTGTCGCTATCAAGCAGAGTCAACTTTGTCGTAATTTCAGCCAATGTCGGAGTCATGGATAACCTTTTGCTAAACGGAGAATAGATCTTTAACGCTTATTTACAACCTGTGTAAGGCCTGTCAAATAGTCACCTTTAACCACCCCATTTTCGGTAATAATTGCCGTAACCAAACGATTAGGGGTAACATCAAAAGCAGGGTTGCAAGTGTTTATCCCTGACGGAGCCAACTGATAATCTTTAATATGGGTAATCTCCCGTCCGTCACGCTCTTCAATCGGAATTTGACTACCATCGGCTAGACTTAGATCGATTGTTGAGATGGGGGCCGCAACATAAAATGGGATTTGATGTTCTTTCGCCAATACAGCGACAGTATAAGTACCAATTTTATTGGCAACATCGCCATTTGCTGCAATCCGGTCGGCTCCAACGATGACACAATCAATTTCACCTTTGCTCATCAAATAGCCAGCCATATTGTCGCAAATCAAGGTAACGGGAATGTTGTCTTTTTGTAACTCCCAAGCAGTGAGGCGCGCCCCCTGTAAAAATGGGCGGGTTTCATCGGCAATTACCGCTATTTTCTTGCCACTTTCAACTGCCGCACGAATTACCCCAAGGGCAGTTCCATACGCAGCAGTTGCCAATGCACCAGCATTGCAATGAGTTAATACCCTTGATCCATCTGGCAACAATGGTGCCCCGTTGCTACCCATTTTACGGTTTATCTGCTCATCTTCCTGGGTAATTGCTAAAGCTTCATATTCCAACCCAATTTTCAGCTCCACTACGCTGCGATCAAGATTGGACTCAGCAAAATGCTTCATTCGTTCAAGTGCCCAAAATAGATTTACTGCTGTAGGGCGGGTAGCTGCCAAAACAGCACAAATCTCTTCTAGCTGCTGAAAAAACTCGGATGCAGACTCGGTCTCGATGTCGCGAACACCAAGAGCCACCCCGATTGCTGCAGCAACGCCAATCGCTGGAGCTCCACGCACAACCATGGAACGAATAGCCTCAGCTACTTCTTCATAAGTGGTATAGGTATTCCACACCTCTTCGCTCGGCAGCAGGCGCTGATCGAGCATCTGGCATTGACCGGCGATAAAACGGATCGGGCGAATTACTTTTGAATCAATTGGGCAGCTTGACATCGAAATCTCCAAACAAATTTTATGGTTACAGCATGCTTGTCTAAAACTTAAGTTGTTAATTATCCCTTCTCCCCAAGGGAGAAGGTGCCCGATAGGGCGGATGAGGGGTGGAGTTATAACCAGAAGTTTCCCCTCACCCGACGCTACGCGCCACCCTCTCCCCGAGGGAGAGGGAATTATTTTTGGATTACTCTGCCAATTTCTTTTTCAACAATTGGTTTGCCATTCCAGGATTGGCTTTACCTTTACTTGCCTTCATTACTTGACCGACAAAGTAGCCCATCATCTTTTCTTTACCACCGCGATATTCGGCTGCCTGATTCGGATTAGCGGCAATAATTTCATCGATAATTGCCTCAATTGCACCAGTATCGGTAACCTGCTTTAACCCTTTGGCTTCGATAACTTCATCGGCAGTTTTTCCGCTCTGCCAAACTTCAGTAAATACGGTTTTAGCAATTTTACCGGAGATGGTATTATCGCTAATACGGAACAAAATTCCTGCTAGCAACTCTGGTGTTACCGGACATTCAGAAATAGTAAGATCACTATCTTTAAGGGCACTGAGAACTTCACCCATAACCCAGTTAGCACAAATCTTTGGGTTATCGTGCTTAGCAACAAGGGCTTCAAAATATTCTGCCAATGCCCGCTCTGCAACAATAACTCCAGCGTCGTATTCTGGCAGGCCAAATTGTTCTTGATAACGCAGCTTTTTTATTGCTGGTAATTCTGGCAATTTTTGTCTTACCTCTTCCACCCACTGCTCCGAAACTTCCAACGGCAACAAATCTGGATCGGGGAAATAGCGATAATCGTGCGCCTCTTCCTTACCCCGCATCGACCGGCTTACCCCAGCATCAGGATCAAACAGGCGGGTCTCTTGCACAACCTGCTCACCGGCATCGATAACATCAATCTGCCGTTCCACTTCATACTCAATTGCCTGCTTGATAAAGCGGAAAGAATTCAGGTTTTTCAACTCTGCCCGCGTACCCAACTCTTCTTGCCCCCAAGGACGAATTGAAACGTTGGCATCACAACGGAACGAGCCTTCGTCCAAGTTGCCGTCACAAATACCGAGATAAACAACAATCTGATGCAGTTGTTTCAGGTAAGCAATCGCCTCATCGGAACTACGCATATCGGGTTCTGAAACAACTTCTAGCAACGGCGTGCAAGCACGATTTAGATCAACCGAGGAACTATTGCCATCGTTATGAGTTAGCTTTCCCGCATCCTCTTCCATATGGATTCGGGTAATACCTAAACGTTTTTTACCAGAGTCTTCGGTCTCAATATCGAGCCAGCCATGTTCACAGATAGGCAACTCAAACTGCGATATTTGGTAACCTTTTGGCAGATCTGGATAAAAATAGTTTTTCCGCGCAAAGATTGAATGAGGTGCAATCTGGCAATTGGTCGCTAAACCAGCCTTTATAGCATCATCTACCACTTGCCGACTAAGAACCGGTAATGCCCCAGGCAAACCTAAGCACACTGGACAAGTTTGGCTATTAGGAGATTGTCCAAAGTCTTTAGAACAACCACAAAATATTTTTGTTTTCGTCGTTAATTGGACGTGAACTTCCAAACCAATAACAACTTCATATCTTGAATTCATGTATAAATCCTGTTTGATTTTTTACAATTCTGGTACACGTTTATGCCACTCAGTCGCCTGCTCAAAAGCATATGCAGCTTGCAACATTTCGGCTTCGGCAAACGGTTTACCCACCAACTGTAAACCAATCGGCAATCCCTCTTCACTGAATCCACACGGTAGGCTCATCGCACAAGTACCTGCCAAATTAGTTGGGATAGTAAAGATATCAGATAGGTACATCTTTAACGGATCATCTACCATGGTACCAATTTTAAACGCTGGCGTTGGTGCGACCGGAGTCAGCAACATATCAACCTGCTCAAATACGGTTAAAAAATCTTGCCGGATCAAGGTTCGAACTTTTTGTGCTTTAATATAATAGGCATCGTAGTAACCAGATGACAGAGCATAGGTTCCTAGCATGATACGACGCTTTACCTCGGCACCAAATCCAGCAGTTCGGCTTTGCTCATACATATTAACCAAGCCATTACCATCATCTTGCCGCTTACCAAAGCGTACCCCGTCGTACCGAGCAAGATTACTTGATGCTTCGGCGGTTGCCAGCAGATAATAACAAGCAACAGCATATTCGGTATGGGGAAGGCTTACTTCGACAATCTCTGCGCCGAGCTCCTTATAAACCTTAATCGCAGCATCAACAGATTTCTGCACATCGCCATCGAGACCATCAATAAAATACTCTTTCGGTAAACCAATTTTTTTGCCAGCGACACCAGCACGCAAGTTTTCGAGATAATCTGGCACTGGACAATCTACCGAAGTTGAATCGGCAGGATCGTAACCAGCTACAGCTCCAAGCAACAACGCACAGTCTTCGACATTGCCAGCTACCGGACCAACTTGATCCAAAGAAGAAGCAAACGCCACCACGCCGTAACGAGAAACCCGACCATAGGTTGGTTTAAGGCCAACAACACCACAATGGGATGCCGGTTGCCGTACCGAACCGCCAGTGTCCGTCCCTAATGTAGCCACTACTTGTCCCGCAGCTACAGCAGCAGCACTACCACCGGAAGAACCACCCGGAACATGCTCAACATTCCACGGATTCCGCACCGCTCCGGCGGCACTATTTTCATTCGAACTACCCATGGCAAACTCATCCATATTGAGTTTACCAACAATTACCGCACCCTGTTCCCGCAGCTTGGTAATGGTAGTGGCATCGTAAGGGGAAATATAATTATCCAAAATCTTTGAGGCACATGTCGTGCGCACGTCGATAGTGTTGAAGATATCCTTAACCGCAATCGGGATTCCGGTTAACAGGCCACCAGAACCAGCAGCAAGCTGCTGATCGGCTACTGCTGCAGCGGCCAAAGCTTCTTCAGCGCAAACGGTGATAAACACATTTAAGCGTTCATCGGTCGCCTCGATCCGTGCTAGACATGCCTGGGTCAAAGCAACCGAGGTGGTTTCCCCACGCTCCAACTGTCCCCGCAATTGTGTGATTGTAAATTCATTCAAAGCCATAAACTCTCCAGAACTCTAAGGTAGCAACGCCCCTATTCAATAACCTTGGGGACAGTAAAACATTCATCACCAGAAGCTGGAGCATTTTGCAGTGCCCGCTCAACTCCAATTGACGGTTTAACTTCATCTTCACGAAAAGCGTTAGCCATAGGTACAGCATGAGCCATCGGCTCAATCCCTTCAGTGTCGAGCTCATTCAATTTATCGACATAGCCGAGGACAGCATCCATCTGCCCCCGCATAGTTTCTAAATCTTCCGGTGCTAGACTTAAACGTGATAAACGAGCCACTTTTTCAACATCAGTTTGACTAATTTTCATGGTTAGCCCCTATTCTTTACCGGCAGAAAACTCAACTACTGCGGCGGCAACCTTATTTAGTGCCTGACTAGTAGAAGAGTCCGGATGGTCGAGGATATGTGGCTTACCCGAATCACCACCAATAACTACTAGTGGCTCAAATGGGACTTGAGTTAACACTTTAATTCCAGTTTTTTTGGCCAATGCTTCGGCGCCGCCACTTTTAAAGATATCCGATCTTTCATTACAATGGGGGCAGATAAAACCACTCATATTCTCCACTAAACCGACTACTGGTAACTTCAGTTCAGTACAAAAACTAAGTGACTTTTCCACGTCGGTCAGGGCAACATCTTGCGGTGTGGTAACAACGACTGCAGCAGCACCTTTGCCCAACAACTGCACTGCTGTTAACGGCTCGTCGCCGGTTCCAGGAGGGCAATCAAGGAGTAAATAGTCGAGCTCACCCCAAACCACGTCGGTAAGTAATTGCTGGATAGCGCCATGCTTCATCGGCCCACGCATAATAGTTGCTTCACTAGTAGAGCGCAGCAAGAACCCAATTGACATTAGCTTTAAATCAAAGGCTTCCATTGGATGAATACCATCATCATCGGCACCTGGACGTTCCCCTTCCAGTCCCAACATTTTTGGAATACTTGGACCATGTAAATCAATATCGAGCAAACCAACTTTATTTCCAAGCTTTGCTAATGCTAGTGCCAAGTTGACCGCCGTAGTACTTTTACCAACGCCGCCCTTGCCTGACATAACAATAATTTTATTTTTCACTCCCGCCATCCGCTCATCCAAAGCCATGCGCGCTTTGGCCTGCTGTTGCTGTTGTTGCTGCTGCGGGCTGCCGGGATGATTGAGGGAAACTGATTCTCCACCATTATTTGACATGATCAACTCTTCTCCTTATGAGTGGGTACTTTACCCATTTAAAATTTCGATAAATTCATCTATTTCGTCAAGGTCATAATTTTCATTTTGTAAGGCAATGCGGTAGTTTTCCAACAATGAGCTAATAGCTTGGCTATCATTTTGCTCTCTATAAATCTCCATTAACTGTCGGATTATAGGATCATACGTTGGTTCAAGCAAGAACCCCTGATGCAATAAGTTAATCGCTTCATCACTCTGCTGTCGCCGCCTTAATATGCGCACCAACTGCACTACTTGCTCCAAGCGTAACTGAGTTAATTGTTCACGCAAAAGTGGCAAGCCACCATCTAGATCGTAGCCTGAAAGGAATTCTCCACCCCACAGGCGGTCCATTTTCCACAATGCTTGTTCCGCCTGCCAATTCTGTTCACGTTGGGAAAAATAACGTACCCTGTCCATCGTTTCACTTAAGGCCGCACTATCAATCCAAACATTTCGTAACGACAACATCCCTTTTTCTAAAACTAAATAGTCGCTGCGAACCCGTTTGCCAAAGCATTCTTCCAGCGCTTTTCGTAACCGAGAATGGGCAGTATCTAAACTACTTCTAGCTTTTCGCTGCGGACTATCTGGCCACAAGGCTCCCATCAACAAATCTAAGCTCATGCTATGGTTAGGCGCTGTGACCAACAAAGTTAAAATCTGCCGTGATGCTTGGCCAACCTGACTCATATCAAAAGTTTGCTGTTCCAATTGCAATTGAAACTTCCCTAAACAACTGATTTTAAGCAGTGGCAGTAAGCTATTCCCCTCTCCCAAGTCACAAAATAGTTGCTCTTGTAAAAGAGGTTCTAATAATTCTCTATCTGTTGTTACCAGCGGGAGTAAGTCGTGCAGTAATTCTGGCACCATTCCCCAAAAGTAATTAACTTTATGGCGCCGAAGTTGATCGGTAAATGCAGCAATATGCTCCGTTACTACTTTCCTTTTTCCCAATCGCTTATAGGTTACCGCCAACCAAGCGTGAAATCCTGACCGCAACCGCTCCTCTTTAAGCTCCTGCGATTCTTCCAAGCCCATACGGAGATACTCTTCAGCTTGCTCGTATTGATTTAAAACATAACTACTTGCACCAGCATAAAGGAGATTTTCTAAGCGACAACTTATCCCCCCGGCTTGTTGCCGTAGTGCTAACCCTTTATGCAAATCGGCTTCAGCCAACTTTTTCTGCCCCGACAAAGCATACAATAAACTACGTAATTGTAATAAACGGCTCTGTCGATGGGGGTTGGTTGCAATGTCATTAGCTAATAATGCGATATCAACTAATTCAAGCGCCCGTTGCTTTTCACCTCTGGCTAACAACAAACTCGCTGTATAAAAATTCAAAAGTGATTTTAATATTATGGGCTGATCATCACTCTGACTTAGCTGACGCAATATTAGTTGCTGCTGCTGTAAACCAGCCAAATCACCGGCAGAGTGTAGCAGATCACATGCAACCACATGCAAGCCTCGCTGCTCGAGTAAATCATCACCGTTACTAGCACTATTTAGACCCTGCTCCACAGCAGTCCTTGCAACTCGATACCGCCCCTGCCTCGTTGCTGCGACAGAACGTAGCAGGTTCAGCTCGAGCTGCCGCTCAACCATTTGCAAATGTTGAGCTTCTGCTACGGCAACCGACAAAATACGATCTACTGCGATAAATCCATTACCCCAAAAAAGCTCTGATAAGCCTAATGCAAATGCTACTTGCAACCGCTCCCCTGGCGGTAATAACTCCGACTGCATCGCCGCTAGCTCTCTAAATCGGGGCAACCTCTGAGCACAAGTAGTGAATGTACCATCAACAATAATGGCATAGCGGGCCTGTTGCGCAAGGGCCAAAATTTGCCCGCGACAGTCCGCCGTTGTAACAAAATTATCGTATGCCACCGTTAACCACACGGAAGCTTTCTCATCCTGCGCCTGCAAGTATTGGAGCCCTCGAAACAGGGACAACCAACCACAAGCTTTCACCTGATTGTCATCTACTTGGGTTAAGCAGGCAAAAACCTGATTTTTATTGCCATTATCGAGTAATGCTAAACCAATCTGTCCTAGTAACTGCGACACTGCCGCGTACTGCTGACCAAACAACAGACACTTAAGGGCAGCGGCATAGGCGTTTTTTTGTTGATACCAATCGGCAGCCAGCAACCAAACTTGTTGCCGTTCAGCTGCCGAAAGGTGCTCTTCTGCCCGTTGGCGGAGTAATTCCTTCGCTTCATCCTTGATAGAAATATACTCATCACCATCAAGGTTC
>JADGED010000099.1:3829-8961 GCA_016744555.1 Desulfuromonadaceae bacterium | reverse complement strand
GGGGTGGCTAGGGTTGCAGATGAACCTGTTTAATGTTGTCGCCGCAATTCTCATTATCGGTTTGGCGGTAGATTATGGTATTTTTATGGTTTGCCATGGACAGCAAGAAGAAGATATGGCCTCTTCCCGCGCAGTCTTAATTTCTGGCCTTACTACATTGGTCGGTTTTGGTGCACTATTGCTAGCTAATCATCCAGCGCTTCACTCTATAGGTTTGACGGTATTGTTAGGGATCGGAGCGGCAGTTCCCACGGCAGTATTGGTAATCCCAGCATTTAGACCAAAGAGGCACTAATGTTACGGTTATTGGTAGCACTGATCCTGCTAACCTTGGTTGGCTGTATGCCAGCGACACCGCCACAGCAATTGCCAGAAGATTGTTTAGCGGTAGCATCGGTACAAAAGCTAATTACCGGCAATTGGTTAAATCAACCTGCCGTTTGGCGTTTGCGCCAAGCCACGTTGCTGGAAGTTGGGAATAAAAAGATTCCGCTGGAAGGCTTTTTACGTCTCGACTTGGTTAAACAGGAAGCCCGCTTGGTAGCGATGAATGGTGTCGGTTTAGTGTTGTTTGATCTGCTGGTAACGGCAGAATCAGAAGAGTTGAAACGGGCGGTACCGCAATTACTTAAGGTAGACGGCTTTGCTGCTGGGGTTGCGCAGAGTTTACGGCAGATCTTTTTTCTAGATTCACCAACCGCTGCCGATACGGTAGTTAATTTATCCAATATCCAGCGTGTTGAACGCTCGTTAGCTGGTGGTGAAATCGAGTTTATCTATGATTGTCAGGGCGATTTACGAACCATCAGGCAGGACGCCACTGCAGGGGATTGGCGGGTAGCTTATGATAATTATCAGTTGCAGGAGCAAACTCTGGTTCCAGAGCAAATTGTCATGAACGACTATCGGCATCGATTGAAATTGTCACTGTGGATTCGAGGAGCTAGGCAAGAATGACACAACAGATGCGAAGTGAAATTGCCGCGGCTGTGTTAGCACCGGTGCAAATAACCGAGATGGCGGCAAAGCAACAATTTTGCTTTGGTAGTGATTTTGTTGGTTTTAGCGGCCATTTCCCTGAGTTTCCCATATTGCCGGCAATATTGCAGGTACTACTGGCGCAAATGGTCGCTGAAAAAATTGTTTCTGCGCCGGTCAGGTTGGCCTCATTGACCCGGGCAAAGTTTCGTCAGCAAATTAAACCTGATGATCAGATTGATGTGCAGGTTAAGTGTAAAGATAAAAACGGTCGTTTCCATTGTGCCAGTGAATTGCTAGTAGCCGGTACAATTGCTGCCACTTTTACATTGGTACTTACTCCAGAGCTGGGAAGCAGCCCCAGTTAGTAGCAAGCGAAAGAACATTATGAAAAAAGGATATTTTCGGGCGCAAGACAATGCCCCAGAACCATTGCGTTGCCAAGTTGAACGAGTTGTCCGGTTTGAAGAGGTCGATGCCCTCTCAATTGTCTGGCACGGCCGCTATCCCAGCTATTGTGAAGATGGCAGGGTTATGCTGGGGAACAAATATGGTTTGGGCTACATGGATTTCTATCACCATAAGGTGATTGCTCCAATTAAACAGATGCACGTAGATTATCGTTTACCGCTACAATTTGGCGATAAATTCACGATTGAAGCAATTTTACATTGGAGTGATGCTGCCCGTTTAAACCACGAATTTATCCTCCGTAATGAAGCTGGTGAAATAACTACTACTGGCTATTCGGTGCAGTTATTTATGGATTTGGAGCAAAATGTTTTGCTCCTACCGCCACCGTTTTATGCCGAATTCCGCCAGCGGTGGCAGGCAGGAGAATTAGTGTGAGACGGGTAGTAATTAGTCAAATAGCAACATTGACCAGCTTGGGTGCTGGGCTGGATAGTTTGTGGCAAAGTCTCCTTAATGGTGAAACCGGGATAGCTCCAGTAACTAGGTTTGACTGCAAGAACTACGTTTCGAATTACGCTGCATGTATTGATGGGTTGGACGCACCGGCAAATGGTTCTATGCTCGATACCATTCTGGCACAACTTGCGGAACAGCTTGGCGACTTACCTACCGATTGCCGCTTGCTAGTAGCATCAACCAAAGGTGAGGTTGATCTCTTAACCGACGCTTGTCGTCAGCAAGAGGAAGTTCCTGCGACGGTTGTAGCGGCACCATTTGTCGAAAAGATAGCGCAGCAATTTGGTATTGAAGGTAGTGCGATAAATATTAATGCTGCCTGTGCATCTTCAACCTTAGCTGTAGCTCGGGCGGCGGCACAAATTGCTGCTGGTGATGCCGATGCAGTTTTGGTCTATGCGGCCGATTTGGTCAGTGAATTTGTCTTTTCAGGGTTCTCAGCATTGCAGGCACTTTCCGATCAACCATGTCGCCCATTTGATGCGAACCGTAATGGTTTGACTCTGGGTGAAGCTGGAGTTGCACTATTGTTGACGAGTGAAGCGGCTGCAAAACAGCGAAATGAGACGCCATATGCCTATGTTTCTGGTTGGGGTATGGCAAATGATGCTCACCATGTTACTGCCCCTGCACGAGATGGTAACGGTTTGATTTTGGCCTGTCAGCAAGCGCTGAAAAAGGCCAATATTGCCAACAGTGAGATTGCTGCAATTAATGCCCATGGTACTGGTACCATTTATAATGATGCTATGGAATTGACCGCATTTAACGCTATTTTTTCTGCCGATATTCCCCCTATGCATGGCATGAAGGGGAGCTTGGGACATTGTCTCGGAGCTGCCGGAGGGGTTGAAATCGCTGTCGGCTGTAAAGCCCTACAGCAACAACTGATTCCTGCAACTATTGGTTGCCAAGAGGCAGAAATTGCGGCACAAGGGCAAATTAAATCCGAGGTACAAAAAATATCTGGAGATTATATCCTTAGTACCAACTCGGGGTTTGGTGGTATTAACGCTGCTGTGGTTTTGCAGGGGGTGGCATAATGAAAGGTTGGCTAAACGGTATCGGTTGGGTAACCGCTGCAGGATGCAACGGTGGTCGTAATTTTGATCAGCAGCCACTGTGCGCTGGCGTTGTTGAAACACCAAAACGAAAACAGGTATTTGCTAATCCCGACCTCCGCTTTGGACGCTTGGATAAGTTTTCTAAAATTGGCCTAGGAGCAATTGCCTTTTGCTTACGTGATGGTGACGCAGAACAGTGGGAAGAAAAACGCCAGATAGGCATCGTTACCGCCAGTCGTTACGGCTGCCTACAGACCGATATTGATTACCTTGGAACCATGGTCCCCGACAATGGTGCATTGTCGAGTCCTAAGTATTTTGTTTACACCTTGCCCAATAGTTTTTTAGGGGAAGCGGCGCTGCGCTTTGGTTTAACTGGCAGTACTTTGGTTTTAAATCAGACCGATACCACTGGTGGCCTAGCGGCTATTAGATATGCATTAGAAGAGTTGAGTTGGAGCGAGCAACCAGCTATTTTAGCAGGGATCTGTGATTTAGATCCGCCAATAAACTTGGCGACTGAGGCAGGATATCCCGGCAGCTTATTTATGCTGCTAAGCAAAGAGCCATCTACCACTGTCTCGAGTTATGGTGAGTTGGAATTACGTGATGGTGAAATAATTTTTGCCGGTGCCAAGGTTGCCGATTTCCGGAGCCTGGTTGGTGCTGCTTTGGGAATATTAGAAAGGTAAAAACTATAATGGTATGCAGAGACGTTGCATGCAACGTCTCTGTCATGCGAATAAATAATAGGAGTATTAATATAATGAAAATTGAACTTATCTACCCCCGTTGGCCTAAGCTTGATCGCCAAACTGAATTCCACTTGCCGCCTCATGGGCCTGTAGTTTTTGCTGCAGCGCTACCAGATTACGTGGATGTTAATTTTACCGATGATAACTTGCAGACGGTAAATTATGATGCCGATTGTGACTTGGTTGCTATCTCCACCATGTTGAGTTCCCAGTTACCACGGGCGTTTGCGATTGCTAAAGAATTTCGCCAGCGTGGCAAAAAAGTTATGTTTGGTGGTATCTCAACCATGCTTCATGCCGAAGAGGTGCAACAGCACGCCGACAGCGTTTTCCTCGGTGAGGTTGAAGGGCGAATGGAAGAAGTTCTGTCCGATTTTCAGCGGGGTGAATTGAAGCCCGTCTATAATTATATGCAGATGCATCCAGATATCAATTTGGTCGGGACTGCAAAGCGTGAAATTCTTGATCGCGATATTTACAACTACCGTGGTGTACAAATGCTTGACTTGGTCCACGCATCCCGTGGTTGTAAGTTTAATTGTTACCCTTGTTGCACCGGTTTTCTTGGCGGCACTAGTTTCCGTCCCCGGCCAATTGACAAGGTAATTGAAGAACTAGATTCGATCAAAAATAACCGCCTATTCGTCGTTGATAACTCCCTCGCCCAAGATAAAGGTTGGTTGATGGATTTATTTAAGGAGATGATCCCGCTAAAGAAAAAATGGGTATCTCATCCAATCCTTGATGATAATGAAGTTCTTAAACTAGCTGCTGAGGCTGGCGCATGGTACGTATATCAAGCGGTTTTCGACACTTCTGATACTATTCGTGAGCGGGTTAAACGCCTTAAGGATCATGGCATCGGCATTGAAGGAACTATCCTTCTCGGCACCGATGACCAGAGCGAAGACGATATAAAACGTTTAGTCGATTTCTTAATTGAGATCGAGCTGGACGTAGCAGAATTTACTATTATGACTCCATTTCCACACTCACCGGTAAGTCGGCAGCTGGAACGTGAAGGGCGGGTCTTTAACCATGATTGGTCACAATATACAGCCGATAAGGTTGTATTTCAGCCGAAGCAGATGACCCCAGAAAAATTGCAAGAGATGTATTATTACGCTTGGGACACTTTTAACGCCGACAGTGGCCATCAACTTAAGATGGGTAAGCTGTTTGAGCGGGTAATTAGGCGTGAGATCGAAGATGGCACTTATCGTCGTTATGAACCACGGAAACAGCGTCAATTTAAACCAAAGATGGCATAAATGAGTAGAGTATTTCTCTTATCAACTAATATCTCAACCGAACCGTACCCAGTTTACCCGTTAGGGATGGCAATTATTTCTGGAGCGCTGGTGGCTGCTGGTCACGAAGTGAAGCAGTATGATTTTCTTGCCGC
>JADGED010000099.1:0-3729 GCA_016744555.1 Desulfuromonadaceae bacterium | reverse complement strand
CGGTTGCAGAGTTCGCCCCCGATGTTATCTGTTTGTCTTTGCGCAACATAGATAATGTCGATTCCTTCGCTATGGAAGATGCCTGGTTTTTGGCACAAGCAAAGGAGTTACTGGCGGTCGTGCGCAGTAAAAGCTCAGCTCCGGCAATTGTTGGTGGCTCGGCTTTTACCATTATGCCCGAAGCTATTCTCGATTATATCGGCGCCGAATATGGCGTAGTTGGCGAGGGAGAGCAGGTTATAAGCTCTATCGTTGCCGATCTGGTTGCTGGTAAAGAGGTGGTGCGATTAACCGATGCCCAAACGGTGCCACTGTCAGCGGCACAAATGGGGTCGCCCCGCTATGATCAGGACATTCTCTCTTACTATCACGAGGAGAGTGGCCAGATAAATATGCAAACCAAGCGTGGCTGCCCACATAGGTGTGTCTATTGCACCTATCCAAGCCTGGAAGGTAATAAATTCCGGCCACAAGATTTTGGTGCGGTGGTCGATGATATTGAAAAAGTACAACGCGATTTTGGCATCAGTAGTTTTTTCTTTACCGATTCGGTATTTAACGATGCTAAGGGCTATTACTTACAATTTACTGAAGAGTTAGTTAAGCGCGATTTGGGCATCACCTGGACTGGATTTTTTCGCCCCCAAGGTTTGGGGCGAGAAGAGTTGCAGTTGATGAAAAGCGCCGGTTTGTATGCCGTTGAACTTGGAACCGATGCCGGTTGTGATGCAACCCTGAATGGCTTACAAAAAGGCTTTACTTTTGCCGATGTCCTAGAGGTCAATAAAGCGTGTATTGCTGAACAGATTCCAGCTGCTCACTATGTGATGTTTGGTGGCCCCGACGAGACTTATGAGACCGTAGCCGAAGGGCTGCACAATATTGAGCAGATCGATACCAATGTTGTTTTCGCTTTTTCGGGCTTACGAATTCTCCCCGGTACCGAACTCCATCAACGAGCGATTGACGAGCAGATTGTAGCTGCCGATAATAGTTTGTTGATGCCGGCTTACTATTTTTCTCCCCATATTGAAGCAGATAAAATGAATGAGATGATTTTGGCTACATTCAAAAAGCGTAGGGAGTGGATATTCCCGCCTTCAGAGGGGCAAAAAAGACTCACAGTAATGCGCAATTTTGGTTATCGTGGTTTATTGTGGGATACCTTGGTTACCTATGACAAGGGTCGGCGGCGGAGCTAGAAAGGCTAAGTATGCAGTTGGATAACGCTAAAATTTTACTGGTTCACCCCCTTGGCTACGAGGTGTCTGCAGCTGGAAAAGATATCTCCCGCATAGTTAATATTATGCCGCCCATCGGTTTGGCTAGTATTGCTGCCTACTTGGAGCAGGGTGAACTCACTGCCGATATTATCGACTGTTACGCCCACCCCGATTCTGATGAGAAAATCCGCCAATATATGTTGCACCATAAGCCGGCGTGGATTGGCTTTAGTTGCACAACCTCTTCTTTTCTCGATGCGGTACGGTTGACCAAATTAGCAAAAGAGATTTGTCCCGGAGTGCAATCAGTTTTTGGTGGTTCCCATGTTTCGGCATTGCGTGAGCAGTTGCTTAATGACTATGCCGATGTCGATATTATTATTGTTGGCGAAGGTGAAGAGACCCTCAAAGAGCTAATGACTAATGGGGCGGAAAAAGCTGCCGGGATTGCTGGACTAGTAGTTCGTGGTAGAGACGGGGTACCAACCTTTAATGGTTATCGGAAAACCGGGATTGAGCTTGATAGCCTCCCCTTTCCTGCTTATGAAAAGCTGGAAGGTTTTCCAGACGTCTACAAGCTACCAATTTTCAATTATCCGAAAGCACCAAGCACTAGTTGTATATCTAGTCGTGGGTGCCCTTATGCCTGTAGCTATTGTGATCGTTCGGTGTTTCAACGTTCATTTCGCTTTAACTCAGCCGAATACCTCTACCGCCACGTTAAATATTTGCACGAACGCTTTGGGATTCGTCATATCAATTTTTACGATGACCAATTTACGTTTCAACGCCAACGGGTGGAAGATTTTTGTAACCTGATGATCGCCAACCCACTGGGGATGACTTTTAATTGTGCGGTACGGGCGGAACATATTGACGAAAAACTACTGGCTTTAATGAAGTCTGCTGGATGTTGGATGGTCAGCCTAGGGATTGAGACCGGCGACGAAAATCTGTTGGCACAACATCGGCAAAATGCTGACCTGAATATGTTGGCAAATAAGATCAGGACTATTAAGGCTGCAGGGATCAGAACCAAAGGGCTGCTGATGATGGGGCTGCCGGGGGAGACCGAAAAAAGTATCCAGCTAAGTATGGATTATGTCTTTTCGTTGCCGATTGACGATTTTAACCTCTCCAAGTTTACGCCGTTCCCCGGTTCGCCGATTTACGAAAAAATACACTCGGTCGGTGAATTTGATGAGGATTGGCCGAAGATGGACTGTATGAGCTTTCAATTTGTCCCTCACGGGATGGAGAAGGAGCGAATGGAAGAGCTCTACAATAACTTTTATCGCACCCACTTTCAGCGTCCGAAAGTGTTGCTGAGTTATGTGACTATGCTGTGGAAGTCGCCCGATAGTTGGCGGCGTTTTATCGTCGACTTGGCTGGGTTTTTAAGTTTTGTTAAAAGTAGCAAGCGCCTTGGGGACGAGAAGCCTTAGATGAGTGTTTCTGCTGCCGATATTTTAGTAGTAATCCCCCTCTATAACCATGCCGGTACGGTGCGTGATGTAGCTGAGCGGGTGTTACAATTTCACCCCCATCTGCTAGTGGTTGATGATGGCAGTAGTGATGCCGGAGCAGCGGTACTGGATGGTCTCGATATCGAGGTGATTCGGCAAGGGGAGAATCGTGGTAAGGGGGAAGCCCTAAAGACTGCATTGCACGAAGCGCAGCGGCTGGGTTACAGCCACATCATCACTATTGATGCTGACGGCCAACATTACCCCGAAGATTTACCCAAGTTTATTACTGCCGTGACTGCTGACCCATGCGGAATAGTTGTTGGCAAGCGTGACTTTGAGCAAGAGACTATTCCAGGGTCATCCCGCTTTGGGCGCAATTTTTCCAACTTTTGGTTGCGAGTACAAACGGGGAAGTCATTGGGAGACACGCAAAGTGGTTATCGTGCTTACCCAGTGGACATTGTCCTTGGACTGCCGTTGCACGAAAAGCACTATTCCTTTGAGGTTGAAGTTTTAGTTCGGGCTGTTTGGGCTGGAGTCGAACTATACGACGTTGATATTGAGGTTTTTTATCCTACGGCGGAAGAGAGGATTTCTCATTTCCGTGGCTTTATGGATAATTTACGTCTCACGGTGCTAAATACAAAATTAACCTTGCGCTCTGTCGCTCCATGGCCGCACCGCAAATTAGTAGATAGTGGTGAAGTGGAAGAGAAAATTACGGTTTTTCACCCGCTGCGCTCGATTCGTACGTTGGTGACCGAAAATGCTACCCCGACACAATTAGCTGCCGCCGGAGCATTGGGTATCTTTCTCGGAGCATTGCCGCTGCTAGCATTTCACACAATTGCAATTTTGTTGTTTTCGGGGTTTTTTCGGCTGAATAAAGTAGCTGCAATTGGTGCAAGTCAGTTGTGTATGCCACCATTGGTTCCGGGGCTGTGTATTGAAGTGGGTTATTATTTGCGTAATGGTAATTTTTTGACCGAAATATCACTTAATACCTTAGGCTATCAGGCGGTTGATCGCCTCTACGA
>JADGED010000098.1 GCA_016744555.1 Desulfuromonadaceae bacterium | reverse complement strand
TACCTCAGTATTAGCCCCATCCCGCCCCATGGGAACTATGTTTATAGTGTTATAATCGAGAATTATATTATGTTAATGATTGACTAAAGGCAAGGTATAAATCAATTTAATTTACATTTCTTTATCTGCTTTATGAGAAAAAGAAAATGACGGTACGGAATGTCGCTGTGGTTGTTGTTTGGTCTTAGACTATTTGCGCTGTCCGGCCAATTAGTTTGTTGGCTGGACAGCGCAAATAGGAAAATATTGTGTTTTAGTCTATTTAGCCTGCTCCATAAGAGTGCAACCCGGAAAGTACCAAGTTTACACCTAAGTAGCAAAATACCGTTGCGGCAAAGCCGATAATTGATAGCCAAGCTGCACGGCGACCTACCCAGCCACGGGTGAAACGGGCATGGAGAAACGCCGCATAAAGGAACCAGACAATGAGGCTCCAAGTTTCTTTCGGGTCCCAGCTCCAGTAAGTACCCCAAGCGTAGTATGCCCATGCAGCGCCGGTGACGATTCCTAGGGTTAGGAGGGGAAAGCCGATCATGATAGCTTTGTAGTTCATGTCATCAAGGACTTTGGTTGGCGGGAACATCCCTAAAATGCCGCCCATGGGGCCGTCGCCTTGATGCTTTTCTTCTTTACCAATTTTAAGCAGGTACATTATTGAAACACCAAAAGCAAAAGCAAAACCCGCATAGCCTAAAAAGCAGGTGATAACATGGTAGGTTAGCCAGTTGCTTTGTAGTGCTGGAACCAGTGGGTCAATTGAAGCATGGAGGCGCATTTGCGCCCACAGCATGCTAAACAGTGCAATTGGCAGGACAAAAACGCCAATAGTGCGTTGTTTATATTTCCAGTCCATTAAGAGGTAGATTAATAGAATTGACCAAGCAAAGAAAACCACCGATTCGTATAGGTTGGTAAGTGGTGCGCGGCCATCTGCTCCTAGAATTTGGTAAGATTCATACCAGCGGACGCCGAGTCCAGTAGTTTGAATTAAAAAACCAATAAATGATGCAATTGTTGCTATAAGGGCAACCGTTTTATTTTTTGTGGCGATATACGCAAGGAAAAGTACCATTGCGGCAAAGTAGGCAATGGTTGTTATGTTGAATAATTGTCCGCTATCCATTTAATTATCCCTCCTTTTTGGTGGGGAGTTCGTTGTTTATTGTGGCTTCGATTTCGCTAATAAGCTCTTCAAATGCTAGAGCGAAACCTGGTTGATTGCGGTGAGCATTGCCGGCAAAAGAAACTTTGGTCTTTTTCCCATTGTCTTCAAGGCAAACCCAGATACGCTTGTGAGAGAAAAAGAATGCAGTTAGGGAACCAAAGACAATTAAGAAACAGCCTGCCCAAACAATGTTAACGCCAGGATCTTTAGCAACCTGCAGGCCAGTATATTGCAGCTGTCGGTAGTCAGACATGCTGAAGCTGAATTTGCCGCCACGCTTTATGTCTAGCTTGGGGTGATCTTTTAAGACAAGAAATGGTTGCCCATGCTTGCCATCTGGCGTATTAACTTGAAGCTGAATTGCTGGACCAAAATTACGGTAATCGGCGGCAAAATCTGTTACCGTAAAAGAATACCCGTCAGGCAGTTTTACGTGCTTACCTTGTTCGGCATTAAAATCGAAGGTTTTGCCTGTTGCGGTCTCGGTTGCTTTAATCTGAAAAAAAGCACCGGCAGGGCCGTAACTTGACTGGTAAAATTTAATTCCTTTGTAGGTTAGGGGGTCGTTAACCTCTATTCGTTTGCGCAAAACCTCTTCACCGTTTTCAATGATAACCAAATCACTGTTGTAGTCTTTTGGTCGCCGAGTATTTCCGTAATAACTAACGTCAAAGTCATCGCAGCGAACCATGAATCCCAGCTTTATTGGTGCTGCACCGTTAAATGGTCTTACTCGATCAACAGCAGTCCCTTCGACTATGTTTGCAAAAGCTTTATACCCCCAAAAATTGCCAATTAAAGCACCGGCCATAATAACTAGAATAGAGGTGTGTGTTATGTAAGCTCCAAAACGAGAGTAAATCCCTTTTTGGGCAAAGAGATAAAGCTTGTCATCTTTTTCGGTTAAGGTTGTTTTTGCGAACTTTTTAGTTATCAATGCCGCAATGTTATTTGCTGTTTGGGATTTGTTGCCTTTTAAATTGAATTCAGCTTTATTTGCTGACCCTTTAAGTAACGCTGAACTGGCTATTAAGGTTGGCGCAGTTACAAATTTCCATACGCGGGGGAAATTTTTAATCGAACAGCAGATCAGGTTGATGGCAAATAGTGCTAGCAGTCCAATAAACCAAGTTGAGTGGTACATGTCTATAAATTGTAGTGTTTTGAACAGTTCGTAGTTGCTTTGACCATATTCACGAATGTAGTCGGCAGCAGGGGCATTTTGTTGAATTATTGTCCCAATGATAGATGTCGCAGCAAGCAGTAGTACGATGATGATTGCTAGCTTCAATGAACAGGCAAAGTCCCAGATGCGATCCGGTAGTGGTTTGTTTGGTGTAGCCAAAATGAAATCTCCTTCAGTAAAGTTGTCACAAATATGACAAGTTTAGTCAGTATGAGTGTCGATAGAAACCGACTTCTTATATTGATAGAGGAGCATCTTAATTTAGCATAACAGTGGTACTTATACTGCGTAGTGATTGTGGTGTGGTTTGGTTTATTGTTGCAGGATGAGCCAACCGCATTGCGACAGAGTAGTTCGCAACGAATGGCTCGCTAAAGCGTAATTGTGGAGTATGTTGGCGTGGTTCAAAGTGGAGAGAATGGGAGTCGTGGTACGGATTGTGGTACTCATGACCGCCCATGTCTTTTGGTTGTGGTCTTGCCCTATGGCAGGTTTCTGGTTGACTGCAGGTTGTAGGGTGGGACTGCGATGGAGCTGAGTGACAACGGTCAACCCTAGTGCCAAGAAGGTTTGTGACGTCTGTTGGGTGGTTCTCAGCATAAACCGCTTGCGTTCCAGCAATAATAAATATTAGCAGGGTTAAGGTGAAAAATAGAGCTGTTTGGTTGAAACGTCTGATCACAAAAAGTGTCCCCTGTCAAAAGAAGTAATTATAGCCTAATTTGGTTATAATTTGAAATACTAATTTTTTTCTGCAAGTGATTTTTGTTCTTGTTGAAAACTTTTTACCTATAAATCGACCGATTTAAGGGTTTCTAGTGCTTGTTTTTGCTCTTCAGTCAGGTTGTTGGGGACGATAACTTCGATAATTGCGTATAGATCGCCAGCCGGTTTACTTTCGGTAGCGGCAACCCCATATCCTCTGAGCCTGATTTTTTGTCCCGGTTGCATTCCGGCGGGAACCTTTACCCGCTTAGGGGTGTCAAGGGTGGGGACTTCAATCGAAGTTCCCATGCAGATACCACTATAGGGGATGTCGGCCTTTACTAACAGATTGCGACCGTCACGAGTGAAGGTTGGATCTGGTTCAATGTCAATTTGGAGAAATAGGTCGCCGGGAGGGGCTCCGTTTGCGCTGCTGCCACCTTTACCAGCAACACGTAACTTGCTCCCTTTCTCAATTCCGGGCGGAATTCTTACTTTGATTTGCTCCACCTTGCCGTGGCTGCGGTAATCAATGCGCCTTTCCCCGCCTTGTACTGCTAGGCGAAATGGAATGCTAATTTGCATTGAAAAATCTTGCCCTTTTGCCGGTCTTCTCGGTTGCCGTCGGCCACCACCGCCACCAAAAAGTTGGCTGAAAATATCTTCATTGCCGCCACCGCCGCCAAAGTTTCCAAAAATATCACCCACATTCATGTTGCGGAAGATGTCTTCTTGGCTAAAGCGTTGATGAAAGTCGGAATCGCCATATTGGTCGTATTGTTGCCTTTTTTCATTATCAGATAAAACTGCGTAGGCTTCAGTGACTTGCTTGAATTGCTCTTCAGCCTGCTTGTCATCGGGGTTCTTGTCCGGGTGGTATTTTTGCGCCAGTTTACGGTAAGCTTTTTTTATAGTGGTAGCGTCAGCGCCACGTTCCACGCCCAGAACTGAGTAGTAGTCTTTTGCCATGAATTTCTCCTCTAAACTATTTTAATCCCCCACTATAAGAGTCGTATTCGGTAGCGTCAAGTAGAAGCTTGTTAGGTGTTGATGGTAGATGTCTGGATTGCTTGACCTTGTGGAGGTGACAGGCTAGGATGTTTGCTGATTTTATTCCCTTCTCTCTCCACTTTATGTAGGAGCTATATATGGTTCGTATCGTTATTATTGGTGCTGGAATTTCTGGACTTGCTACCGCCTATGCAGTTGAACAACAAGCTCAGGCAGTTGGGCTTGAGGTAGAAACCCTGTTGCTCGAAAAAAATAGTCAAGTCGGTGGTAAAATATGGTCAGAAAAAACTGATGGCTTTTTGTGTGAAAGTGGCCCTAACGGATTCCTCGATAATAAACCTGCAACCCTCGAATTGTGTAAACAGTTACAGATTGATCAACAGCTACTCCGTTCCGATGATAATGCTCGGAAACGCTTTATCTATTCCTCTGGTGTGCTCCACCAGATGCCAGAAAATGGCCCCGCATTCCTGAAATCAAAATTGATCTCTTGGCCGGGCAAGTTGCGCCTTGCCGGAGAAATGGTGATTCCTAAGCGCCCTGATGATGGCGATGAGACGTTGGCAGAATTTGGTCGCCGCCGCTTAGGTGGAGAGGCTCTAGATAAATTGATTTCGCCGATGGTTTCGGGAATTTTTGCCGGTGATCCAGAAACTATGAGTTTGAAAAGTTGTTTTCCCCGCATTTTTGAATTGGAGCAACAGCACGGTGGTTTAATTAAGGCTATGTTGAAGTTGGCGAAGAAAAAACGGGCCGATATTAAAGCCGGTAAAGCTGTAGCTAGTGCTGCTGGCCCCGGTGGTATACTGACCTCCTTTGCTGGCGGCATTCAGGAATTAGCCGACGGTGTAGCCGCAGGTTTGCAAGGAAAAGTTCTTAGCGGTAATGGCGTTGCTCGGGTTGAGCCGAAGCAAGGTGGTTTTCTACTCCATTTGGATGATGGGCAACAGCTAGAAGCCGAAATGGTTGTCACCGCAGCACCAGCCTACGCAGTGGGGGGGATGTTGGAAGAGGGGTTTAGTGCTACTAGTGCAATTTTGCAGCAGATTCCCTATGCGACGATGAACGTAATTTGTTTTGGTTATCAGCGCGATAGAATTGCCTACGATCTTAATGGCTTTGGTTATTTGATTCCTAAGGGTGAAGGGCGAAGTACTCTCGGTACGCTATGGGATTCCAGTATCTTTTCCCATCGAGCCCCAGAGGGAAAAGTGTTGTTGCGGTCAATGATGGGTGGCGCCGCTAATCAAGAGGCGATCAAGCTCTCTGAAGATGAAGTGGTGGCACGAACTAAAGCCGACTTAAAGAAGATAATGGGGATTGATTGCGATCCGGAGTTTGTTAAAGTTTATCGTCATCATCACGCGATTCCACAGTATTTACGTGGGCACGGCGATCGATTGCGGCAATTAGAAGATTCTCTCCTTGATTCTCCGGATTTGATTCTGACCGGTAATGCCTTTTATGGCGTTGGCCTAAATGATTGTGTTGCTGCTGCTAATAAAGCCGCAGCTAAGGTTGTTGCCCGGCTGCAAGCGCGTAAGGGTGATTGAGTCGATTTGTGTAGTTTGAAAAAAATAAAAAAAGCTTGAACTGTGTATTTTAATTATATAGACTGGCAAATTCTTTTAAATGGGTCAAGTCAGATATTATAAATTGGGTGCCGGAGTTATCTCTGGGCACCTTCTTTGTGTTTATGTAGTGAAAACTTTTTCTTGTGGGTGAACTCATTATGGGTCTTAAAGATCAATTACTGGCAGACATGAAAACGTCGATGAAAGCCAAGCAAGCTGAGCGGTTAGGGACAATTAGGCAATTACGTAGTGCCATAAAAAATAAAGAGATCGAATTGCAGCAAGAGCTTGATGATAATGCCATTATTGGGGTTATTAGCACTGCAGTAAAGCAGCGACGCGAAGCAGCACAAATGTATCGTGACAATGATCGCCTCGAGTTAGCAGAGAAGGAAGAGGTTGAATTGGCTGTATTGCAAGACTACCTTCCCGCACAACTAAGCGAAGAGGATGTGAGTGCCATTGTCGTTGCTGTGATCGCCGAAATTGGTGCCGCATCAATGCAAGATATGGGCAAGGTTATGCCATTGGTAATGGCTAAAACCAAAGGCTCTGCCGATGGAAAAATGGTCAATCAATTGGTACGCAAACATTTAGCTGGATAACTGGAATTCTTTTGGGATTGGTTGACATTGCCATACTGGTAATTCTTGTTTTTTTTCTCCTTAAGGGAGTACTGCGAGGATTATTGAAAGAAGTGTGCTCACTGCTGGGTTTGGTTTTAGGTGGTGTTTTTGCCTTTACCTTTCATCTGCCATTGGCGCAGGTGTTACAAGATTCAGTCAACCTTCCCGCTCAATTGTGTGTTTGGGGATCGTTTTTGGCGATATTCCTGGTGGTGGTTGTCCTGTTTGGCGTGATTGGCTTTGTGTTGAGCCGCTTTGTCAAATTGATATTTCTGGGTGGTTTTAATCGTTTGGCGGGAGCAATCTTTGGCCTAGTCCAGGGCGTGGTCTTGCTGGCGATGATTTTATTGGCTCTTCATTCTTCGGCAGCACCAGATTATGTCAAGGGGCGCTTGCGTGGGTCGCAGTTGTCACCACCATTTGTTACCTTGGGAGAATCAATTTTTGTCGCTAGCCGCGGTTTGATAGAGTAGCAAGAAGCGATAACTGTTGCTGGTTCGAACCCTTTGGTGTTTTGAAAGTATCGATGATCTGTAGCGAAGAGACACTGCGGCGGCTTGAATACCCTCGGTTGCGTACCTTGCTGGCGGGACAAACCCAGTCGGCCCCAGGGTTGCGGATGGCTGAAAAGTTACTGCCACAGACCGATTATGATGCTGTAGAAGTAGCTTTGACCGAGACCGATGAAGCGGTTCGCTGTCTCCTTGATGGTGATGCTCCGGCATTGGGTGGTTGCCACGATATCTTGCCGTTGCTTGGACTGGTGCGGGCAGAAGGGACTTTGTTGCCTGCGGTTGATTTGTTGCAAATTGGCGAATCAATTCGAGTTATGGCAGATTGCCGCAATTGGTTCAAAGGGCAAAATCAGCAACTACGGTTGGCACAGTTGGCAGCTGGAATTGTAGTATTGCCAGAGTTACAGCGGCGCCTGCGGGAAGCAATTGGTAGCCGGGGTGAAATCCTCGACAGTGCTTCGCCTGCGTTAGGGGATTTGCGCTATCGGGTGCGGCAGACCCGTAGTCGGATAAAGCAGCGCTTAGATCAGTTGCTGACCAACGAGTCCAGCTCGCGTTTATTTCGGGAACGGGTGATAACTCTACGCAATAACCGTTATGTGGTGCCGTTAAAAAGTGATTGTCGGGGGCAATTGAAGGGTTTTATTCAGGATGAGTCGGCCAGTGGCCAGACCCTGTATCTGGAACCCTCGCAAGTGCTGGAAGAAAATAATCAGCTACAACATTTAGTGCGGGAAGAGCAACGAGAAGAACGCCGTATCCTGTTGCAGCTTACAGATTTGGTGCGCCGGGACACAGAAATTTTGGCTGCTAACCAAAAAAAGTTGGGACAACTTGATCTCCGTTTTGCCAGCGGGAGGTTATCCCGTGCATATAACGGTTGTCGCCCCGAGTTAGTTGCGGAGTCTGTGGTTGAGTTGAAGCAAGCGCGCCATCCATTGCTGCTTGAGCAAGACGGTCGCTTTGAGCTGTCTGCGGCGGTACCAGTTGACGTTTTGTTAGGTGTTGATTGTCAGGCATTGTTGATCAGCGGTCCGAATACCGGTGGAAAGTCGGTTGCGTTAAAAACATTGGGGTTATTGTTGTTGATGGTCCGTTCTGGATTACATATCCCTTGCGCCCCCGATAGCCGTTTACACCTTTATCGTCACCTGTATGTCGATATTGGTGATGAGCAAAGTATAGAGCAAAGTTTATCGACCTTTTCGGGGCATTTGCTCAAAGTAAAAGAGATTCTTGAGCAGGCCGATGCAAATACGTTGGTGTTGCTCGATGAAGCCGGAACTGGGACCGACCCCTCTGAGGGGGCAGCGTTGGTACAGGCAGTGCTGGATCGATTGTGTCAGTTGGGGGCAAAAACTCTGCTGACTACCCATTTGGGGCAACTGAAGCATTATGCTCATGACCATGCTGGCATTGAAAATGCGGCAGTTGAATTTGATCCAGATACTTTAGTTCCAACCTATCGTCTTTGTTACGGTATGCCGGGGGCAAGTAGTGCACTGACTACAGCGAGCCGATTGCAGTTGCCACAAGCGGTGGTTGAGCGGGCAATTGCGTATCTAGGGCGAGAAGAGTACGACCATAGTGCTTTGTTGGTGCAGCTGAACAAGCAACAGCAAGAACTCCAAGAAGAGTTATTGTTGGTTAAGCAGGCACGGCTTGAGGCCGAAGTAGCGCAGCGACTGCGGAAACAGCAGTTGCAGGAGCTGAAAGAAAAAAAGGGCGAAATTCTGCAGCGGGCAACCCGTCAAGCCGACGAGTTGATTGCTGCGACCGAAGCTCGGTTGAAAGTATTGCGTAAGCGTAAGGTTGGAGCGATAACACCAGCAGAATCAGTTTCTGAGCGGCAACAACTTGCAGTTGCTCGGGAAAAACTGACACCGTTTAAACCAAAACCCAAACAACGGGGTGAAGTGCCGGTAGCACTAAAGGTTGGTGAGCTGGTAAGGATTGCAGTTCTTGGTGTAGAGGCGCAAGTAGAGCAGATTAGCGGGTCGACAGTTGAGCTGTCGGTCGGCGGTAAGCGGATGCGGCAACCGTTAAGGGCGCTGGAGCAGTATCGTCCGCCGCGATTTGCTAGCGCAGCCAGCAAAACCGGCCAGGTGACACGCAACATTGTTGAACGGCAGGTGAGTTCACAGCTTAAGTTAATCGGTAAGCGAGTGGATGAGGCGCTGGCGGAGTTACAACGCTTTAT
>JADGED010000097.1 GCA_016744555.1 Desulfuromonadaceae bacterium | reverse complement strand
ATCACCTTGTAACAAAACTAAAGTCGGTTGAACTAACAACCGACCCAGTTTTTTTCCTATTTCTAAGGTCTGCTCTTCACTACTGCAGACAATTGACCACAAGTACAAATTAATCCTCCATAACCCGAATTACATCTAAACGGGCAACGACACCAACCATTGTGCCACCATCAACCACAGGCAAAAGGTGCACTTTGTGCTGACTCATCAATCCTGCAATGTCTCTTACACTAGTATCTGGGGTACAGACAACCGGGTCTTTTTGATAAAGTTCGCCGACAACGGCGGCAGTAACCCTATCAACCTCCTCCTGAAAGCGCTTTTCATTCCCAAAGGCAAAAACCCAATCAAACAGTGTCATTACCGTTGGGATATGAAGTGGACGTTGTTGCTCGATCAAATCTGTCTCACTAATGACACCAATCAACTTTCCTGCTTCATCTAGGACTGGCAGATTGCTAAACCGAGTTTCGACAAACTTTTTTGCTAAATCAATAAGTGCTGTATCGGGTGTTACCGTTACCACATCTGTAGACATAATATCGCTTGCTGTCATCATTAGCAGGCTCCTTTCACCAGCTCATGCCTTGCAACCGGTAGTTGAGAAAATAAATCTGACGCTGCCATACCAGCAGTTCCTTGGTGCTTGGCAACCAATTCTGCCGCACGACCATGCAGCCAAACCGCAATCGATGCGGCGGCAAAACCAGTTAATCCTTGAGCTAAAAGTCCACCGATCAGGCCAGTAAGGACATCACCACTACCACCGCTGGCAAGCCCATCATTACCAGAAGTATTTATATTAACGCTACCATCAGGTGCCGCAACTATAGTGCGTGCCCCCTTTAGTACTAAAACAACACCATATTGGCTGGCAAACTCTTTTGCAATATTGTAACGATCAGCTTCAATTTCAGCTACCGTAAAGCCAGTCAAACGTGCCATTTCTCCAGGATGTGGAGTTAGCACAATCGAGTCGCTACTACTATTTTGCAAACAATCGAGCTGACCAGCAAGCAGATTAAGTCCATCCGCATCAATAACCATAGGGACAGTTACCGATTTTATTAAACTAGCAATTAATGTTTCTAGTCCAGCACTCTGCCCCAAGCCCGGGCCTATAGCTATTGCCTGCTTTTCAGAAAGTAGCTTTAATATCTGTTCAGCCGCAGAAAAAACAAGCAAACCGTCTTGATCATCCAGTTCATGACTCATCGCCTCGGTCAACTTAACTTCAATTATAGCATGAACTGCAGCCGGAGCAGCAACAGTAACTAATCCACAACCACTGCGCACACCACTATTGCCAGCAAGGGCAGCTGCTCCTGTTTTTCCCGTTGAACCAGCAACTACCAATAGATGCCCAAAATTACCCTTGTGACCATTCATGGGTCGCTGTGGCAATAGTAATTTTACTTCTTTTAAATCGAGCAAATTTACTTTACTGGTAAAATCAGGTCTACCTACGAGTGGGATACCTATATCTACAACTTTTAAATCCCCAACATAATTAGCGCCGGGTTGGCTACCGTGACCAATCTTGGCATGGTCAAAGGTTACGGTAATATTAGCCTGCACTGCAGCGCCACAAATACGACCTGTTGAACCATCTACTCCAGAAGGGATATCTACAGAAAAGACATTTGACGTTGCACGATTGATTAGATTTATTGCTTCAAGCTGAAGACCACAAACCGCAGACTTAAGCCCAGTACCAAAAATAGCGTCAACAATAATGCTAGGGACATCATCAGTAAACTGTTGCCGTAGGTTGGTAACATCGGCAATAAAATTAACTGAAAGGCCCATTTTTTGAACAACTTGCAACATCACTTTGGCGTCGCCACAAATTTCATTTTCGGGACCGAGCACTAATGTTTTTACGTACCAACCTTGCTCAGCAAGAATTCTTGCCATAACGTAACCATCGCCGCCATTATTGCCCTTACCAGCAACAATTAGCACAGACTTATCAACGTTATCGCTAAACTTAGCGGCGAATTGCTCACTACAATGGCGCCCTGCTGTCTCCATCAAGACAACACCTGGGAGGCCAAGCCCTTCGATTGCTTGCTGATCTAAAGCCATTACTTCTGTCGCAGTGCAAAGTCGCATCAGTCCTCCAGAATAACGGTAGCAACGGCGTAATCGCCATCATGAGAATAACTAAGGTGAGTTTTAACGCCGCCCCGTTCGGCCAGCATTTCGGCAGCACGACCTGATAGTTTTAACGAAGGGCATCCTAGGGGGTCAAGGACGACACAAATTTGTTGCCAAGCTAAACCGTCACGCAATCCGGTACCCAAGGCTTTAACATAAGACTCTTTTGCAGCAAATCGTGCAGCTAAATGTGGTGCGGGGTTACGTTTTTGCAAAGCATATTCACGTTCATCGGCACTGAAAATACGTTCCAGTACTTTGTTCCCCGGCTCCAAAAACTTATTAAACCGTTCACAACGAGACAGATCAGTCCCAATTCCGATAATCGCCAAAGTAGTCCCTTTGCAGTTGTCGTAATTATTTCACTAATGCAAGCATGTCAACAACGGCTCGCTCCATTCCGACTAAAGAAGCCCGCGCAACGATACTATGACCAATATTAAACTCTTCGATTCCAGGCAACGCAACGACTGCTGTAATATTTCTATAATCAAGGCCATGCCCCGCATTTATGCCAAGACCAAGTTTACGCGCAGCACTGATTGCTAACTCAATCCGACGCAGTTGCTCGTTTCGTTCAGCTTCGGTGCTTGCTTCACAATATTTGCCAGTATGGATTTCCATATAATCGGCACCAACTTTATGGCTCGCTTTAATTTGCTCAATATCTGGCTCAATAAACAAACTAACAATAATCCCTGCTTGCTTTAACAAAGATATCTTTTGCCGCAAGGTGCTTTGCATCAACATTACATCAAGGCCACCTTCGGTGGTAAGTTCATGCCTACCCTCTGGGACAAAAGTCACCGAATCGGGAAGTGTTTTAAGAGCAATTGCAACCATTTCATCGGTCAATGCCATTTCCAGATTCAGCCGGGTTTTTATGGTCTGTCGAAGTATCTCGACATCTCTATCCTGAATGTGGCGGCGATCTTCACGGAGGTGGATAGTTATTCCATCGGCTCCGGCAAGTTCGGCAATAACGGCTGCAGCGACGGGATCTGGTTCTGCCACCCCACGCGCTTGTCTAATTGTAGCAATATGATCAACGTTGACACTAAGTTTTGCCAATTTTTTTACTCCACTTTTTTCTGTATTAGATTAATCGAGCAGCTGCTACAGCAACAACAGCACTCAGCAAAACCGTAACTGTCCCTGAACCATAACTGTCCCTGAACCGTGGCGGTCCCAAGACTTTCTATGAGAAACTGAGACGTTACCCGTAACGTCTCTTTGATCCACACATACCGTTAAGCTAGCACCATTTCAAGCTACGCCCCCAAACTATCACGAACTGCACTTGCCACCATGTCGGCGAGCACTTCAATGCGGTCCTGATCTTCGCCTTCTATCATTACGCGCAGCAGCGGTTCTGTACCAGAGTAACGAATCAGTACACGCCCGTTATCACCAAGTTCTGCTTCAACTGCATCAATAACCTTCTTGACTGGTGCAATGCTTTGTAGATCTGCCTTCTTTTTAACCCGTACATTAACTAAAACTTGCGGTAATGAGGTCATTACCTGAGCCAGCTCAGATAACTTTTTGCCATCACGCTGGATAATAGCTAAAACCTGCAAAGCAGAAAGAATACCGTCACCGGTAGTATTGTGATCTAAAAATATCATATGACCAGATTGCTCACCGCCGAGATTGTAGCCGTTTTTTCGCATCTCTTCGACAACATATCGATCACCTACATCAGTTCGCACTACCTGACCACCAGCTTTTTTCATTGCAATTTCGAGCCCCATATTGCTCATCACCGTTGCAACTACAGTTTTCTTATTGAGTTGTCCGGATTTGATCATGTCAATGCCACAAAGTGCCATTATATGATCACCATCTACCTCGATCCCTTTGTCATCAACAAAGATTACCCGGTCAGCATCACCATCTAAAGCGATGCCAAGATCAGCACGATATTCGCGTACCTTTTCCGCCATTACCTCTGGGTGCATTGAGCCACAGCCTTCATTGATATTGGTTCCATTTGGTTCGACCCCAATACAAATCACTTCTGCACCAAGCTCAGTTAAGACTGCTGGAGCCACCTTATAGCCGGCGCCATGGGCACAATCAAGTACAATTCTTAAGCCTTGGAGATCAAGATCTTTGGGAAAAGTATTTTTCAAGAACACGACATAGCGACCAATAGCATCATCAATACGGTAAGCTTTACCAACTTCATCGGCAATTGGGCGCAATTCATCGAGACGATTGTTGATAATAAGATCTTCAATCTTCAATTCTAAATCATCTGGCAACTTATAACCGTTATTGGAAAAGAATTTTATTCCATTATCTTGATATGCATTATGCGAAGCACTAATTACCACCCCTGCGTCAGCACGCATCGAGGAGGTAATAAATGCAATTCCAGGGGTTGGCAGTGGGCCAACCACTAACACGTCAACCCCCATAGAACAGATCCCTGCAACCAGTGCATTTTCTATCATATAACCGGACAATCTAGTATCTTTACCGATAACTATCCGATGACGACGCTTACCACCTTTTTTAAATACAAATGCAGCGGCTCGACCAAGCTGCATAGCCATTTCTGTTGTCATTGGTTCTATATTAGCAACACCTCGAACTCCATCGGTGCCAAATAATTTCTTCTTATCTTTCATTAACCCCTTCCCCTTTCTTCAAAGTAGATTGTTGCTCTACATTATCATCTATTTTGTTAGCTGACGGTTCAAGTTGGATAATTTCAACCTGAATTTCAGCCGTCTTTTCATTTTTAAAACTAGTATAAGTACCTTCATGAACTAACGGAACAATGAGTGAGAAACTTTCATTGACACCACTTAAATCTATCGCTTCAGTTATCACTTTCACCACACTTTTCAACTCAGTTTCAGCGCCTTTAATAACTACATCAGCAGGGACCACCTTAACTTTACCACGTTTAAATCCTGGTAAAGGCTCACCGTCCAAAACAACTTTTATCGGCACAGATTTTTCTTTGATGCGGTCTAATTTCAAATCAATGTATGATGGTGACAGACGAGTAACCTTTAGACCATTAGAAAGATTAAGCCTTTCTTCCAACCCCTTAACGGTTGTCAATCCAGGTTGTAAATCGGCAAGATCAACGACGATGCTGATATCACTGGGGCTAATTTTCATTTGCAAAGTCCTCGGCCCACTAATTCTAATATCAACCATCCTCGGAGTATCACTTGCAATCATCAACTCTTCAGGGATATTCTGTAATTCTAGTGGAACCCTATAACTAACCTCTAGCCGCCGCTCCCCCATTATAAACATCCACAAAACCAGCGCAAAAAGTATAGACGTGACCTTAAATGTCCAGTTGTTGGTTAATAACTTGAACATCACCCTATCCTTTCTTCTTCTGCTTGTTTTTTTGAGTTTTTATCTTCCGGGGTTCAAGCAAGCGACCGAGAACTTTTTTCAAGCTTGTTGTGTCTAGATTTCTAGTCATGCCGCCATTAACCGCAACGGAAATATTGCCTGTTTCCTCCGAAACAACAATGGCGACAGCATCTGACAACTCGGTAAGACCTAACGCCGCGCGATGCCGAGTGCCAAGATCCTTCGTTAAATCTAACCCTCTACTCAACGGCAGAAAACAACCTGCTTTAGACAAACGACCATGCTGAACAACTAATGCACCATCATGGATTGGCGACGAAGGCATAAAAATTGACCGTATTAGTTCACAGGTAATACGAGCATCAATAGTGGTACCGGATTCTAAAACATCATTAATCCCATTTTCCCGTTCAACGACAATTAAAGCCCCAATTTTGCGTCCACCTAAAATACCGCAAGCTTTAACCAGCTCATCAATAGCGATCGATTCTTCATCTAGAGTCAAGCTGCCAAAAAATGGATTTCGACCAACATGGATTAACGCACGACGGATATCATTCTGAAAAATTACAACGATAACGAGGATAATTGAGGAGAGAAAGTTACTTAACAACCAATCGAGGGTATGGAGTCCTCCAACCCGTGAACCGACATATACCGCAAAGATAACGGCCAATCCAAACAACATTTGCACCGCTCTAGTGCCGCGGATCAACAAGATAATACGGTATATTATAAAAGCAACAACCGTGACATCCAGAATATCTAGTGGACGGATATTGGTAAGGACATCAAGCATTACAGTCACCCAGCAGTTATTGATAGATTAAAAAATAGAAACAACCCCAACTACGCAAGCAATTGAGATAAAAGTTTTTAAGAGAATTTTATGGTATTTGTTGCTCCCTTATTGCCCAAGCTACCATTGCAGCCTTGCGAGCCGGAGCAACATCGTGAACACGAAACAACTGCACGCCATTATTTACCCCAAGAGCTATAGTCGCCAAACTTCCTGCTAAACGGTCATTCGGGTTATCGCAACCCGTTATTGTACCGATAAAACTCTTGCGCGAAGTTCCTAATAATACAGGGCAACCCAGTTGGTGGAACTGCTCTAAATAGCGTAGTATCTCGAGGTTTCCAACGACAGTTTTACCAAATCCAATCCCTGGATCAACCGCTAAACGGTTATATGCAATTCCTGCCGAAACAGCTAGCTCAATGCTATGGCTCAAACTAGCTATTACTTCAGCTACCAAGTCTTGATAATTAGTTTGCTGCTGCATAATCTCAGGGCGACCACTGGTATGCATTAAAAACAAACCAGCTCCACTCTCTGCAGCAACTGCAGCCATATTTGGATCAAAACTAAGGCCACTAATATCGTTAATAAAGTTTGCTCCCGCAGCCATGGCTTCCCGAGCAACTTGCCCCTTACTTGTATCAATTGAAATGGGTAAATCGGTTTTTCGTCGCAAGCCTTCAATTACTGGGATTACCCGATTCAACTCTTCTTCTATACTGACTGCCGCCGCCCCGGGGCGGGTACTTTCACCACCGATATCAAGTATTGCAGCTCCGTCGAGCGCCATTTCCAAGCCACGCTCAACGGCTACTTGCGTCACATTGTAGCGACCACCATCATAGAAAGAATCGGGGGTAGCATTTAGCACCCCCATAATGGCCGGCTTGGATAAATCTAAGCTACAATCACGTCCAATGAGCTCTTTTACCGCAGACAAAATCACGACTGCGGTGCATCATCCTCATTTGCTGCATCAGTGACAGGTTCTACAACTGGTGCAGAAGCATCTGCGGCAACAACTGTCTCAGCATCGGCCGTCGAGGCATCATCGAACACAGTATTATCTACTTTAGGGACCAAATAACTTGGGACCCCGTCAGGGAAAACTACGGCAAGTATCTCATCACTTTCCATTGTCTCTTTTTCTAGTAAGAGCTCTGATAACGCGATCAACTTGTCTTGGTTCTCTTTAAGTAACGTGCGAGTCGTTTCATAATTTTCATTAATCATCCGGCGAATTTCGTTATCAAGGTCTACAGCTGTTGCCTCACTGTAATTTTTCGCATGTCCCATATCTTTCCCAAGGAACACTTCGCCCTCTTTTTCACCAAATACCATCGGGCCAATTTTTTCGCTCATGCCCCACTCACACACCATCTTACGAGCAATTGCAGTTACACGTTCTAGGTCATTGCTAGCACCGCTGGTAACCGATTCAAAAGTTAATTCTTCTGCAATTCTACCACCCAGCAAAGATCTAATTCGGATATGTAATCCTTTTGCAGTCTCACTATATTTTTCTTCAGTCGGCAGGTACATGGTAACACCCATGGCACGTCCACGCGGAATAATTGACACCTTGTGCACGGGATCTGACTCAGGAGTAAGCAAAGAGACCAAAGCATGTCCAGCTTCATGGTAAGCAGTAACTTTTTTCTCCGCCGGGGTAATAACCATAGAGCGACGCTCTGCCCCCATCAATACTTTGTCTTTAGCTGCTTCAAAATCATCACGATCAACTTTGGTTTTATTTGAACGTGCGGCCAACAATGCGGCTTCATTAATCAAGTTAGCCAAATCAGCACCAGAGAACCCTGGGGTCGCTTTAGCAATAACTTCAAGATTAACCTCGTCATCCATTGGTACTTTACGAGAGTGTACGGTAAGGATTTTATGGCGCCCCTTAATATCTGGGCGTGGCACCATAACCTGACGGTCAAAACGGCCAGGACGTAACAAAGCAGGGTCAAGAACATCAGGACGGTTGGTAGCTGCAACAAGGATAACACCCTCGTTGGACTCAAACCCATCCATCTCAACCAATAACTGGTTCAGGGTTTGCTCACGCTCATCGTGACCACCGCCAAGGCCGGCACCACGATGACGACCAACAGCATCGATCTCATCTATAAAGATGATACATGGAGCATTCTTTTTGCCCTGCTGAAACAAATCACGCACCCGACTAGCACCAACACCAACGAACATTTCGACAAAGTCGGAACCGGAGATGGTAAAGAATGGAACCCCTGCCTCACCAGCAACAGAACGAGCCAATAACGTTTTACCGGTACCAGGAGAGCCGACCAACAAGACCCCTTTAGGAATCTTACCGCCGAGTTTAGTGAACTTTTTCGGATCTTTCAGAAACTCGACAACCTCTTCGAGTTCTTGCTTAGCTTCATCGACACCAGCAACATCTTTGAACGTTACCATCCCTTGAGTGTCGGTCAACAATTTAGCTTTACTCTTACCAAAGCTCATCGCTTTACCGCCACCACCTTGCATTTGCCGCATGAAGAAGATCCATACCGCAATTAACAACAAAATAGGGCCCCAGGAGATTAACAAGGTGAACCAAAAGCCTTGATCATCAACAGGCTTCGCCTCAATGACAATACCCTTTTCTTTCAACTCTGGAATCAGTTGCTCATCACGAGGAGCGTGAGTCTGAAACTTGGTACCATCAGCATATAAACCACTTACCTGATTTCCCTGGAAGGTAATATTACTTACC
>JADGED010000096.1:3480-9059 GCA_016744555.1 Desulfuromonadaceae bacterium | reverse complement strand
TAACTGTAGTGGGGCTGCGGATCATAATACTATCAGTGGTATCAACCTATTACCTGCAATTACGTCTACCGCTGCAACTGGTTACCTTTTTCAGGAGTATGAGCGGGCAAGAGTTTATGGTTACGTTTACCACGATATCGATAATAACGGTGATCGCAACAGTGCAACGGGTATTGCGAGCTTGTCCAATCATGTCACCATATCAGGTATCGCTTACAACGGGCTTGATGTTCAAACTTTGATTGCAGAAACCTTAAATTTAAATTCCTCAGGTCAGTACAGTTTCACCAATCTGCCGCCCAGTAATATCACTGGTTACACGGTGACGCAAAACTATCAACCGGTTGGATATTTTGACGGTAAGGACCAAGCTGGCGATGGTAATGTCATTGTTGATTCTGAGGATCGACAGCCTTTTGGGATTGTGGCTAACGGTGATAGCGAAACAATTCCTGGTATTATCCTGACTTCTAATCAAACTGTCAGTGAACATAACTTTGGCGAGTTGCTACCTGCAACACTATCTGGTTCTGTCTATATAGATAGCGATGGTGATGCTGAAAGGGATGGCAGTGAAAACATCGGTGTTCCTGGTGTCACAATTACTTTGTCGGGTGTCGATTATTTGGGTACTGCAATTCCTCCAGCGACCTCAACTGTAACTAATGGTAGTGGTGTCTATAGCTTTCCTGGTTTATTGCCCGGAACCTATTCACTTACCGAAACCATACCTGCAGGATTGACCCATACGGGCTCCGAGGCTGGCAGTAACGGTGGTAGCGGAGCAGGACTTCTTAGCGAAGCTATCACGGCTATTACCATCCTCTCTAATGATACGGCTAGCGGGTATAATTTTGGCGAAAGTGGAGAGGGTATTTCTGGTTTTGTCTATGTTGATAATAATGGTAATGGAATTAAGGATATCGATGAGGATGGACTCTCAGGAGTATCGGTGACCCTTTCTGGTAATGCTCTAGCTGGTGGATCGGTATGTAGTTACATAAGTAACTGCACCGTGGTTACTAGTGGCACTGGACAATATAGTTTCTTTGATTTGCCTGCTGCAGATGCTAGCGGTTACACCTTGACCGAACAATCACAATTAAGCCTCCCACTGTCTGGCTATGGCGATGGCGGCGATGCGGTTGGAACCGGGATTACTATTGCTGGAACGGCAACTGATGATGCTATTAGTGGTATCGGTCTGATTCTGGGTGAGCTTGGTGTTAATTATAATTTTGGCGAATTGGTGGGGAGTCTTGCCGGAGCCGTTTACTTTGATAGTGATAACGATGGTGTTAGGGACAGTGGTGAAACCGGTATCGACGATATTAGCGTTACATTGACCGGCTATACCTGGGGAACCAACGGTATTGATGATAGTGGCGCTGGCGACGATGTGGTTATTGCTCCGCTAGCAACTGTGACTTCTGGTGACGGTGACTATAGCTTTACTGATTTGCTTCGTGGCACCTACACTATAACTGAAAACCACCCTAACGATTGGGGCGACGGCAACGAAACTGTAGGAACTGCCGGTGGTACAGCAACTAATATTGGTTACGATAATACTGCTGCCAACAATCAGATCAGCGCTATTGCGTTGCCGGTTGGCAGTGATGGTACCGATTACTTGTTTGGTGAACGTGCCGCTGGTCTCAGTGGGCGTGTTTGTGAGGACGTAAATGGTGACGGTATCTGTCAGGGAGGTGAAGTTGGCATTGCTGGCATCGTTGTCACCCTTTCGGGAACAACAACTACCGACAGTACCGATATTTGTACCTTTATTGCACCAGCATCATGCAGCGCTACTACCACAGCCGATGGTGGTTATAGTTTCCCCCACTTGCCAGCAGGAACTTATAATCTGGCCGAAACCCATCCAATTGTCTATCTAGATGGTCGTGAAAATACTGGTAATCCTGCCGGTAGTGTTGACAACAGTGGTTTCGATACTTCAGTTGGTCGCAACAGTGTCACCGCAATTCCGTTATTAGGCGGACTGAGTGGTACGCAGTATGACTTTGGTGAGCAACCTCTAACGAATGCAACGGTGTCAGGTCATGTTTGGTTAGATGAAAACCATGATCGCGTTCTTGATGCTGGTGAAGAAAATTATGCCGGTTGGAATGTCGAGCTCTGGCGTGCTGGTAGTTTTGTACAGACAACTACGACAGATAGTGCTGGGGCATATTCGATGAGTGTTGCCCCTAATATTGGTTACGAGCTCCACTTTGTCCACCCTAGTGCGGCAGTGATTTTTGGTAGTGCCGTTCCAAACGAAACTGGTGCGGCATTTGTGCCAAATAACTTCAGTGCTGGGAACCCCGCAGGTAGTGATAATAGCTCTGGTATTCTTTCCGGCTTAACGGTTATTTCCGGGGCAAATATTCAAGAACATAGCTTGCCGTTAGACCCTTCTGGGGTGGTGTATGACTCGGTAACCAGAAATCCGGTTGCTGGTGCGGTTGTCTCAATCTCTAGCTCTGATCCAACGTTTGATCCGGCAGTTCATTTACTGGGTGGTGTAGCTAATGTAAATCAGACCACCGGAATTGACGGTTACTATCAGTTTTTGTTGCTTGCTGGCGCTCCAGATGCAACCTATAATCTTGATATCACCCCTCCTGCTGGTTATATTCCGACAATGTCGATGATGATTCCGGTGTGTGAAAATACTCCAGTTGTGCTGGCTACCCCTGACCCTGCATTAGTTCATAATAGCGCTTCTGCACCGGTTGCAAGCTCTGGGTTACACGATGCCAACAGTTGTCCCGTTTCATCAGCGCTTTTTTCGGGAAGCGCAACGACTACCCAATATTACTCTAGTTTTGATTTGACGGTTGGCACCTCTGCTGATGTACTTAATAACCATATTCCGGTAGATCCGATTCTTGGTGGTGCGATAACTCTGATCAAAACCAGCCCACTGGTAAATGTACATGTCGGACAATTAGTCCCATATACAATTACCGCTATTAATACGCTGTCTGTCGATTTGAATAATATAGATATTAAAGACACATTACCGCCGGGCTTTAAGTACAAAGTTGGGACTTCAAGCCTTGATGGAAGTTCTATCACTCCGATTGTCAGCGGAAGAGTTCTTAATTGGGCCGATCTTACTCTCCCTGCTAATGGATCCATTGTGTTGAAATTATTACTGGTTGTTGGTGCCGGAGTACAGCCGGGTGAATATATCAACAGCGCTCAAGCATTTCATAATCTTGTCCCTGTTCCTGATAATGCCGTCTCTAATCGTGCAACTGCTACTGTTAGAGTTGTCCCTGACCCAGTTTTCGATTGTTCTGATGTTATCGGTAAGGTTTTTGATGACAAAAATGGCAACGGTTATCACGATGAGGGTGAAACTGGAATCCCTAGTGTGCGGGTAGTAACTGCTCGAGGACTGTTGGTTACCAGTGATACTGATGGGCGATATCACGTCACCTGCGCCATGGTGCCGAATGAGCTTAGAGGCTCAAATTTTATTATGAAATTGGATGAACGAACGCTTCCGTCTGGTTATCGTATAACAACTGAGAACCCACGTACTGTTCATTTGACTAGCGGTAAAATAGGCAAGCTAAATTTTGGTGCTGCAATTTATCGAGTGGTACGTTTTGAGGTGACAGCGGCGGCATTTAAACCCGATAAAGACGACCCTGATGATGACTTAGCAGAGGCAATCATTGCATTGCCGGCACAACTTCGTCAGGCTCCATCGGTCGTCAGGTTGGCTTATAGTCGCTCTGGAGAAGATGATAATTTGATTAAATCTCGGTTAAAAGTGATACGCAAACAGCTAGAAGAATTATGGGCTGAACAAGGGTGTTGTTATACCTTAGTCTTTGAAGAAGAAATATTTGAGCGCCGCCTTCAGAATGAAGGAGGTGGCAAATGAACAAGTTATTAATTGGATTTATATTATTTGGAATGCTCCATTCGGGTTTTAGCTTTGCCGAAGAGACATATTGTCAGGATGACACTGCCTGTATCGAATGTGATAACGGTGATAAATCGTGTATGTCGGTAAATGGTAAGCGGATCGATTCTGGTGATAGCTTGGGGGTTAAGCATAATCCCCCCTCTAACAGTGAAAGGCAGTTAGATCAAAATACTTGGACGTTAGAGCCTGCTTCACTGGCGGAAGAAAAAGGTGACGTAGTTGTTACCCCTAAAGTTTCAAGGACGCTACTTAAACAGGTTTACGATAGCTCTGTGGCGCCGAAGTTTACCTATGGAAAGAGCTCGTTAACTCCAGCGTTGAAAACAGAATTAAATCAGCTTATTGGCAAGCTGCAAGGTAAAAATAACGTTAAACTTAAAATTGTTGGGCATACTGATTCACATCAGCTTTCGGCTAAGTCAGCATTAGTTTTTGGCGATAACTTCGGCCTTGGTAAGGCGCGGGCAAAAAGTACTGCAAGTTATTTGCGCGAACTTCTTAATTTGCCGCAGGATGCAATTGAAATAGGAACTGAAGGGCCTTTTAAACCGGTTGCCGATAACGATTTTCCTACGGGGCGGGCTAAAAATCGGCGGGTAGAGATTTTTATCTCTTACGATGACTCGATTATTGTTACCGAAAAAACTACCATCGCTCCGGTTGTTGCGATTAAAGCGAAGCCGTTACTATCATGCGTCGACGTGTTAGACAGCCATGTTGCAGCTGCGGCACAACCGTTTCGAATCAGTGTTGATGGGGTGCCATTGCATGACACTGGGACTATTGACCCAGATATTCAGCGTTGCACCGACCTTGGTCTTGAGAAATCATCAATTCAGGTCCGTTATGACGCTCTAGAAACTACACCGTGGTTGAATGTCAGTGCTACGCCCAATTCTGCAGTGCAAAATGAAAAAGTTGTTTTCACCGCTTATAGTAATTATGACTATTGGATTAAGCGTTGGGAAGTCCGTATTTTTTCGGATCAATCTACAGCGCAAACTAAGCCGATTTTGATTTTGCCGGTAGGTGAGCATGGTCGGGTAGAGTGGCTAGTAGACGAAAACTCCCCACGAAATATAGGTTATTTACTGCGCGCTTATGATGCCGACGGTAACTTTGATGAAACCGTATTAAAATCGCTATTGATTGATCGACGTTCCGACCCGCTTGAAAATCAAGGGGAAGGGGCCCGAGAAGAGTTAATCGGTTACGGTGAAAATAGTTTAAATATTAAGAATATTCAGGTTCACGGTGGTGCAATTACTGTTAACGGAACCGATATTGACCCAGCCAGTAATGTAACTGTAATGGGACGAACTGTCCCTGTTGCCGCCAATGGACGTTTTGCCAGTAGGCAGATTTTCCCCGCAGGAAATCATCTGGTTGATGTTCAAGTGGTAGGTCAATCTGGACAGTTGAATTTTACCCGTAATTTGTACATTCCTGTTCAAGATTGGTTTTATGTCGGTATAGCCGACCTTATTGTGGGTCAAAACAAAACTTCAGGTCCGGCAAAACTAGTTACCGGTGATGAACAGCATTACGATAATGACCTGTACATTGACGGTCGCTTGGCATTTTATCTAAAGGGAAAAATAAAGGGGGAGTGGCTGTTAACCGCAGCTGC
>JADGED010000096.1:1977-3470 GCA_016744555.1 Desulfuromonadaceae bacterium | reverse complement strand
GATCTTTATTATCCCGTTTATGGTGATGATTCTACTGCGGTAGAGGATGCTCCTACTCGGGGTAAGTTTTACGTTAAGTTAGCGCGTGGCGATTCACATGTAATGTGGGGTAACTTTAATACCCGTTGGGCCGGTACCGATTTTGCAAATATAAATCGCGGCATGTATGGCGCTAATGCCCATTGGGAAGCCGAAAGCCAAACCACTTATGGTGAAAGGCGAGGTCAAGTTGAGCTGTTTGCTGGCGATCCTGGAACCTTGGGGGGGCGTGACGATTTTCGTGCTACCGGCGGTAGCCTCTATTATCTCCGCCATCTCGATATCACCCTTGGTTCAGAACAGGTATGGATAGAGGTGCGGGATAAAGACTCTAATATTGTCCTGAGTTCCATCCCCCTTGTTGCTGGCCAAGATTATGATATGAATCCCCTTCAAGGGCGGATACTGCTAACGACACCGTTATCTTCTACCGCTGATGATAGTCAACTTGTTAGAGGCGGTTCCCTCTCTGGACACCCGGTCTACCTAGTAACCACTTATGAGTACGTCCCAGGAATCTTAGAGGTTGATAACATGACTATAGGTGGTCGCGCATCGACCTGGGTGAACGATTATTTGAATTTTGGTCTTACTGGCTATAAGCAGGGTGACAACGTAACAAAACAAAAGCTTGGTGAGTTTGATGCAACGGTGCGCTATGCACCCGGAACATATGTCAAAGGAGAAATAGCTCGTTCTGATGGCGCGGGCAGTGGGAATAATAGTTCTTTGACTGGTGGTTTTGATTTTAATGCAGTAACTGCTGATGATACTGAGGCAACCGCAGTGCGGGTTGAGGCCGCTGTAGATTTTTCTGAAATTAGCGATAAAGTCGGTCATGCAAATGTCTATTGGCAAGAGCGTGAGGATGGATTCTCTGGGCCGGGACAAATTGCTGCTGAAGACATCGAGCAGTTAGGGGCAGCAATTGATGCACAATTAACCGATAACCTAAATATCGAAACTAAAGCCGATGTTCAAGAAGGGGGGAGCCAAGATCTTCTTGCCGCCAGTGTTACCGGCCATTATCTGATTAATCAACAATGGCAGGTGTCGGTCGGAGTTCGCCACGATGATATTGACAATGCCGTTGCTAACTTGAGCCCTACTCTATCTAAAAACGGTTCACGCACAGATGTCGCTGGGCAGATAGATTACGCACCACCATCCAGCAATAATGATCCTGATTGGTCGATTTACGGATTTATCCAAGGGACAATGCGGCACACTGAGGCCCGTGATAGCAATGATATGGTTGGAATTGGTGGGCGCTACAAGGTTATCGATCCGCTTCACTTAACAGGAGAGGTATCAACGGGTGATGGCGATTTTGGTGGGAAAATAGGTGGTGATTGGCGTGTAAATGAGCGTAGCCAATTGTATCTGAATTATAGTCTTGATACCGATCGTAGTGATAATTTATACCGTGGACGCCAAGGGCGGTTAACTACTGG
>JADGED010000096.1:0-1967 GCA_016744555.1 Desulfuromonadaceae bacterium | reverse complement strand
GGTAAAACCCGCTATTCCGATTCATTATCGATTTATGCAGAAGAGCAGTGGCAGCATGGCTCAGGCCCATCTGGTTTAATCCACGCTTTTGGTTTGGATTTAGCTGCGCTTGATGTTTGGAATTTTGGCCTAAAGTTGGAACGTGGAAACTTGTCTGATACGAGTATTGAAGATTTAGAGCGGACAGCGGTCTCTTTTTCTGCCGGGTATGCTAGGGCTAAAAGTCGTTATGCTGGAAATATTGAATGGCGTAAAGATGATGGGACAACATCCGGTGAGCGTACTACCTGGTTAATGCGCAATAGCTTAGGTTATCAAACCACTGCAGATTGGCGTTTTCTCGGGAAACTTAATTTTTCATTTTCAGATAGTGATCGTGGTGATGTTTTTAACGCCGATTTTATTGAAGCAGTTATTGGTTACGCTTACCGACCGGTTAAGAATGACAAATTAAATACTTTATTTAAGTATACTTATTTCTATGATTTACCATCATCGAGTGCACTGACTGTTACAGAGTCTTTGGCCGACTATTCGCAGAAGAGCCATGTCCTTTCTGTTGATTCTATTTATGATTTGACGCCATGGTTATCTGTTGGTGGTAAATATGGTTACCGTCATGGTGAAATTAGAGAAAATCGGGTGGATGGCTCTTGGTATAGTTCTGAAGCACACTTAGGTATTGTCCGTACCGATTTACATTTTGTCCACGATTGGGATGTTCTCCTTGAGGCGCGTTATTTGAAAGTAACTGCTGCAAAAGACGAACGAGCTGGATTTCTCGCTGGAATATATCGCCATATTAATAAAAATATAAAAATAGGTGCCGGCTATAATTTTACCGATTTTTCTGATGATTTGACCGACATGGATTACGATTCTCAGGGTTGGTACATAAACTTGATTGGTAAAATGTGATTAGCTGGTAAATTTGTACACGGGGAGGGCACTTAGCAAATAGTGCCCCCCCTTTATGCAAACTAAATTTCAATTTCAACCCCGACCGAAGCCGAGAAAAAACGTTCCCCAAACCTTTCGGCCAACATTCTTGCTCCACGTAACCCGGTGCAGTGAGATGTGCCAATCTTATCTATGTTTAGCTCTTCTAATCGATCCAGCGTTGCTGACATTTGTTCGTCGCTGCAAAACTTAAGGTGGGTGCCGCCTAAAATCATATGAACCTTTGTTTCTCCAGTAACTTCAAGAGCATGGTCAATGATATTCAACAGGCCGGCGTGGGCGCAGCCAAGCAATATTACCAGACCTTTAGGGGTTTTTATGTAGAGAGATGCGTCGTCATGCAAAGGATCGGTGATCTCTTTGTTCTCACCAGTTAATGACAAAAGGTTCGGGTCACCAGTTTCAACTTTATGGATGCGCGGGATTGTACCCGAGAGGATTAACTGGTCGGTGACATTATATGGTGCTGCGGAAAAATTAAACTTTGCTCCCAGGTCTTCTAGCTCTGCTTTTGGCCATTGCACCCCAAGGTTACGCATAACTCCAGCATGTTTGCTGAGGTGAGAAGAAAACATGTCTGGGTGGGCATAAATAGGGATACTCTTTGTCGTTTCAAGAACTTGTTTCAGCCCACCGGTATGGTCGTAGTGGCCATGGCTGAACATAATCCCTTGCAGTTTAGTGAAGTCGATACCTAGGAGTTTGGCATTGTTCATGATGGTGGTACCGCTACCGCTATCAAATAAGAATTCACCCTCTGGGGTGCGTAGATGGCAAGCAAAACCGTGTTCCCCCAGCAAACCAAAGGGAATTACTCGGTCAATGCTATTTTCACAGAGAACTGTCAGGTGAATGCTCATGCTTTACTCCTAAAATCGAGGTTATATTTTTTGTTTGTAATTTTGTATGAGAACGATTTTTATCATATTGACTAACTATATTACAGTAAAAAACCGGTATTTAAGTTGGGAGGGGCACTTAACCATAGAGGCAATGAGGTACAGAGA
>JADGED010000095.1:5401-9089 GCA_016744555.1 Desulfuromonadaceae bacterium | reverse complement strand
CAGATATTCCATATCCCCATGCATCCCAGCCTGTAACCAATCACCTAAGTGCCGATTAGCGGTTGCAAAACGCTCCTTTAGCTGGGGATTATCCATGCGGATGGAGGCGATAGTATGGGCACCGACTTTATCGGCGGCAGCTATTAACCATGGGGAGAAATCAGCAAAATCCATAAAAGTCATTCACACAAATGAGGTTTTGCAACAAAGAACCTTATCTAAGGCGAGACAAACCTAAAAGATAAAGCGGCGCATACTTACGTTCATCAGCAGCCCTACCCCGATCATCGTCGTCACCATGCTGGTTCCTCCGTATGAAAACAGGGGCAATGGGACACCAACAACTGGAAGCAAACCGATAACCATGCCGAGATTGACAACAATGTGCCAAAAGATCATTGCTGTAACCCCTACCGCCAAAAACAGACCGAAACTATCAGAGGCGCGGCGTGCGACGTATAAGCCCCAAACTATCAAAAATAGATAAATAAACAGCAACACTAGGCAGCCGGTAAAGCCCCACTCTTCGGCAAAAACCGAAAAGGCAAAATCGGTATGGCGTTCAGGGAGAAATGAAAGTTGCGATTGTGTCCCCTGAACAAAACCTTTGCCGAAAAAACCACCACTGCCAACGGCAATTTTTGATTGGATAATATGGTAGCCACTGCCTAGAGGATCGGCTTCGGGGTTTAAAAAGGTGCGAATTCTGGTGCGCTGATAGTCGTGGAGTCCAAACCACCCTGCTATTCCAGCCAGCACCCCCAACACCCCTATCCCCATCATGGTTTTCTGCTGTAATCCGGCAAATAGCAACATAGTGAAGGCAATAAATGCCACCATCATTGCGGTTCCAAGGTCGGGTTCTTTTAGAATCAAAATAAATGGTACCGCCAAAACTAAGCCGGGTTTCAATAATTCACCCAAACAGTAACCATTGGGACTAGTGGTATCGGAAAATAGTTTAGCTAATAGCAAGATGATGGCAATTTTTATTACTTCACCCGGTTGAATGTTAATAAAACCAAGATCAATCCACCTAGTAGCCCCCATCGATGTTTTCCCCAACAGCAAAACATAGACCAGCATGAACACACTGACACTATAAATATGGATGGCATAGTGTTCAAGATGACGGTAATCAAACAGACATAGAAACAGGGCGATGGAAACCCCACCCGACAACCATAACAATTGTTTCAGGTACAACGGGGTAGCGGTAGTGTGCCAACTAGAGGTAGCGCTAAACAGATTGGCGATGCCAATACCGGCCAATAATAAAACGGTAAGGAGTAAAACCCAATCAAAGTTTGACACTAATCGGCGATCAAACATCAGCTATTTCTCCTGCTTCTGTTGGCGCTGCTGGTTTAAATCCATATATTTATCGACAATTTTCTGTACAATCGGTCCTGCTGCTCGTCCACCTGACTGGCCATGTTCAACAACAACTGCGATTGCTATCTCTGGTTTTTCTGCTGGAGCATAGGCAACAAACAGTGCATGCGGCCGAAACTTATATGGGATCTCACCATCGTCATCAAGTTCTTCCTCGGCATCAGTTTTACGACGTACAACCTGTGATGTCCCGGTTTTTCCCGCAACGACTACATCTTCTAAATAAGCTGCGGAACCAGTACCCTTAGGTTTATTTATAACTTCAATCAAGCCATCGCGAACCGCTTTCCAAACGCGGGGCGAATGGTCAATTTGACGGACTACTTCTGCCTCTGGCTGCAGCAATATATTGCCATCCCAATCTTCAATTTGATGGATAACCTGTGGTTTCAGCACTTTACCATTATTTGCAACAGCCGCTGTCATTACTGCTAGCTGCATCGGGGTAGCAAGGACAAACCCCTGCCCAATTGAGGCAATAACTGTTTCTCCTGCATACCATGGTTCATGATAACGGCGTTTTTTCCATTCGCGCGATGGCATCAAACCGGAGCGCTCCCCGGGCAACGGATAACCTACTGGAGATCCTAAGCCAAAATCTTTTGCCGCCGCCGACAATTTATCGATTCCCAGCTCTAGCCCCACTTGATAAAACCAAACATCACAACTCTCACGCAATGCTTTAGTTAAGTCGGTCTGGCCATGCCCCTTTTTTTTCCAACAGCGATAACGAAAACCGCCAATAACAAAATCACCCTTACAGTCTACCGTTTGTTTTGACCCAATAATTCCCTCTTGCAACGCAGCCAGCGCCACAACAATTTTAAACGTTGAGCCGGGTGGATACTGCCCTGCAATAACTTTATTTTGCAGCGGATGACGCTCGTCATTAATCAAGTTGCGCCACTCATCACCACCAATGCCACGAATAAACATGGATGGATTAAATGTTGGGCGACTGACCATTGCTAGGATATCGCCACTATTAACATCTATAACTACTGCCGCTCCAGATTGGTCTCCAAATGAAGAGTCAGCAGCACGTTGCAACTCTCGATCAATGGTTAAATAAACTTTATTACCCGGCCGTGGAGGATCGATCTGCAACTCGTGTAGTAATTTCCCCTTAACATCTACTTCGACTAAACGTCGACCCTTTGTCCCCTGCAAATAGGATTCAAAGTTTTTTTCTACCGCAGTCTTGCCAACGAAATCTCCGACACGATACTTATTTGCAACATCATTGCGAAGCTCGGTTTCAGTAATTTCCCCTAAATACCCAATCAGGTGTGCCGCCAAACCTTGTTCAAGGTAATCACGTACTGGCTGCACCTCAGTTATCACTCCAGGCAAGTCGACACCATGCTCCTGTACCCGCTCAACAACATCACGACTAACGTCTTCGGCTAAAGGAACTGGACGATATTTAGGGAAACGCTTCCCCTCTTGCCAACGCGATTCCAAGTCGGCAATTTCGGCACCAAGCAATGGAGCCAATACTTTAAACAGTTCCGTAGGATCACTAACATCTTGCCGCATTACCGAAATCTGAAAAGCCGGACGATTATCTACCAACAACTGACCTTGGCGGTCATAAATTGGGCCACGTGAAGGTGCAAGAGACAAGACTCGGGTACGATTCCGTACCGAACGAGCTTGCAGTTCATCGTAACTTATAATTTGTAGATACCAAAGACGCATTAACAATAGGAAAAAGACGGCGGCAGCAGCGGCTGAATATAACAAAAACCGCCGTTGTACTACCGGCAAATCTTTCCAATTCAAATCAAGAGACATGGCGTTTACTCTGATACATCAGCCCAGCAAGGCCACTACGATTACCTAGAAACTGCTGGCAACGGAGCAATAACAACAACATAACGGTAGCAAAAAATGTGTTGGTAAGTAACTGCTGCGGAATGGCAAATAAAATAACATGAGATGGGGGGGCATAATCTGCAAATAATGCCAGAAAAAAAACCAATAGGAGATTTTGCAATACGGTAGCAACTGCAATCAATAAAACTAATAAAGGTTTACTTTCAGTATTAAAATGATCTGAAAGTAGATGTACCGAAAGTATTATCAGTAAAAATACCGATACATATAAGCCTAAGGTAGTTCCCGAAAAACTATCCTGCATGGCGCCCAATAAAAGTCCTGAAACAAGTGCCCTTAATAATTTTTCACTTAACGCCAAATATAGGGCCAGAATCATAAGCAAATTAGGGCGCCAATTGGGCGATAAGAATAATGGCATAACGCTGCTTTGAATTAAAACAAACAACACACC
>JADGED010000095.1:0-5391 GCA_016744555.1 Desulfuromonadaceae bacterium | reverse complement strand
CGACTAAAACCGCCGCTCTCACTTGTCTACCTCAATCATAACCATTACTTCTTCAAGGTATGAAAAATTAACCGATGGCGACACTTCAACTTGCTGAAAAAAACCAAACTGCTGTTTTTCTACCGAATTAATTACCCCCAACGGTAGCCCTTTGGGGAATACACCACCCATTCCAGAGGTAACGAGTAAATCACCAACTTTTATATCTGCATTACGGGAAGCATACTTAATTGATAAGTTCTCCCCCAGACCATGAGCAATACCCCGAGTGCGGGTGCGTTGAATTAAAGCAGCAACATCAGAAGATGAATCGGATATCAACAATACCCGCGAACTTTTTGCAGCAACCTTAATTATCCGCCCCACTACCCCTTGGGCGGCAACGACAGGAAAGCCATTTTTTAAACCGGCATCGGCACCTTTATCGATAACAATTGTGCGTGCCCAAGTACTGGAATCTTCACCAATAACCTGTGCTGGCAATGCTGGATGATCGAGGGCATCCACAAAAGCCAATAACTGGCGCAAGCGATCATTTTGCAGAGCCACTTCCTCAACTTGATGCAATTGTGCATGCAATAACTGGTTTTGCTTATTAAGTTCAATATTTAGTTGCCGGGTATCAACCAACCAAAAGTAATCGTTCCAAATTGACTTAGAGAAGTCTGCTACGCCGTCAATACCAACTTGAAATGGCGCAGAAAAGGTGAGGATGGATCTTTCAAAAAAGGTGGTAGAATCTTTTTGCCGTAGGTTATACGAGTAGAGAATTACGCTGGACAACATTAAAACTATCGCCAACAATAAAAAACGGTAGCGTATTAAAAGATCACGCACTGACTGCTCCAAGCTGACATGGCACTTTGATCGTTACCAACATATTTAAGTACTATTAAAAATGGAGGATCAGCATGATCCTCCACGTAAAATTACAAATTAAATTTATGTACAAACAACTTATTAAGTCGAAATAGCAACCTGTTTCAACAAGTCGAGTTGATCCAAAACCATACCAGAACCCAACACAACACAAGACAATGGATCTTCAGCAATAACCACTGGCAAACCGGTCTCTTCACTTAACAGTACATCAATATTTTTTAAATGTGCCCCACCACCGGCAAGGACAATACCGCGATCGACGATATCAGCAGCTAATTCAGGTGGTGTTTGTTCTAGTGATATTCGCACCGCTTCAACAATAGCATTAACCGGTTCGGTCATCGCTTCACGAATTTCGGTAGAGGTTATTTCCATGGTTTTAGGGGTACCACTAACAAGGTCACGACCTTTGATATCCATGGTTTGAACTTCGTCGTCAACCTTATAGACGTTGCCGATGCCAATCTTAACGGTCTCTGCCGTGCGCTCACCAATCAACATGTTGTATTTACGTTTCATGTACTGGACAATAGCTTCATCCATTTTATCACCACCGACACGAACACTTTGCGCATAAACAATACCGGCAAGAGAAATAACTGCAACTTCGGTAGTACCACCACCGATATCGACAATCATGTTACCGGATGCCTCAGTAATTGGCAGACCTGCACCGATAGCTGCTGCCATAGGCTCTTCGATAAGATAGACTTCACGGGCTCCAGCAGATTCAGCCGATTCCCGTACAGCCCAATTTTCTTATTTCTTTATCCCCTTTAGTACACATATGATAATCCGTGGACGCACTAAATTTTTGCGATTATGCACCTTACGGATAAAATAACGGAGCATCTCTTCGGTATGGTCAAAGTCGGCAATTACACCGTCTTTAATTGGTCTAATAGCGACGATGCTGCCAGGGGTACGTCCTAGCATTTCTTTGGCATCAACACCGACGGCCAATACTTTACGCTGCCCAGCGGGGCCAGTTTTAACAGCAACTACTGAAGGTTCGCTGACAACGATGCCTTTACCCTTCATTGAAACCAACGTATTGGCAGTGCCCAAATCGATTGCCAAATCGTTGGAAAACATACCTAAAATAGCATCAAAAACATTAAACATTTTCATTATCCTGTCTACAGCGCAAACGGCTAGAAATATTAATCTGAAATCCATTACGAAAAACTTTATAACTCTAGCAAACCCCCCTTTTTTAAGCAAGCACCAAGCTGGCAAAAAATGATTGCTTTTCAGCAAAATGGTGGTCTAACATGCGAACCTGTTTTTTTTCTTAGAACCACACCAATATTAATAAAATAAGGAGTTTGTCAGGGATGCTTCAATTTGTTAGATCAAAACAAAAATCGGTCTTGATCAAAATCGCCTTCGGGGTAATCATTTTAAGTTTTGTTATTGGCTATACCATGCTTACCGCCCCTTCCGATCAAGGCGCCAATCAAGGTAGGGACATTGCTGCAACCGTTAACGGTACAGATATTAGTTATGGTGACTTCCAAACTAGTTACAGCAATCTATACAATCTATACCAAAATATTTATCAGGGTAATTTTGATAGCACTCTAGAAAAACAACTCAACTTACCTAAACAAGCGTTGCAGCAACTTATAAATCAAACATTGCTTATGCAACTAGCAGACACACTCAACATTGATGTTAGTAAAGATGAGCTAGTTGCTAGTATTGCTAATTACGATGAATTTAAGCTGGATGGTAAATTTAATCGTGATCGCTACATAGAAGTGCTTAGCTACAAACGGATGAAGCCTGAACAATTTGAGGCGATGCAACAACGCCAACTAATTACCCAGAAGGTACGTGATTCCTTACAGGAAGACGTTACCCTGAGTGACGAAGATTTTAACGACGCCTTTCATAAAGAAAACGACAAGGTCAACCTTAACTATGTTTGGCTTACCCCTGAACTGGTTGAGTCAAAAGTAAATGTTACCGACGCCGGGTTACAAGAATTCTTCGACAAAAACATTGAACAATTTAGAATTGCAAAAAAGGTTTCATTACGTTATCTGCAATTTGACCCTGCTCGTTACGAAAATGAAGTTGGCGCACTCGAAACTGAAGAGTTGCAACGTTTCTATCGGCGCAACCTTGACCTATATGAAACCAAAGAGCAGGTCAAAGCAGCTCACATTTTATTGAGCATCCCTAAAGATGCCAAACCTGAAACCATCAAAAAACGCCAAGAGTTTGCCCAGCAGCTACTTCAGCAATTGCGTGACGGTGCCGACTTTTCGCAGCTAGCCAAAACTCATTCTGATGATAAAGGCAATGCTAACAAAGGTGGCTCCCTCGGCACTTTTGGCCGTGGCATTATGGTGCCCGAATTTGAAAAAGCGGCATTTGCTTTACAGGCTGGACAACTCAGCGACGTTGTCACTACTCCCTTTGGGCTACACATAATCAAAGCCGAAGAGCATATTGAATCTGGAGTAAAGCCACTAGTTGAAGTTATCGGCGCAGTAAAAGCTGGTGCTAAACTCGAAAAATCACGGCAACTAGCTTATGAAAAAGCAATGGACGCCTACAACATTAACCGCAAAACCGGCAACCTTGAAGCAGCGGCCAGTGACAACGACTTAGGTATTAAAGAGACTGGATTTTTCGCTATTGAAGATGCTATTGACGGCATTGGCAGAGTTGCAGCAGTGAGCCAAGCAGCGTTTACTTTGACCGATAAAGAGCTTGCCCGCCCTATTCAAACCACTCAAGGGGTATTTTTAATTACCACCAAAGAGCAACAACCTAGTCACCTACCAGAGTTGACGCAGGTTAAGCCACAGGTTGAAGAAGCATTCAGAGCAGAACAAGCTCAAACCTTAGCCAAAGATTTAGCAGACAAACTGTTAGCTCAGGCGACAGAAGCAAACAGCCTTAACAAAGCAGCTAAAGCTCTGAATCTCGCAGTCGAAGAATCTGGCAAATTCAGTCGTAATTTTGGGGCATTTATCCCCCGCATTGGCTCTTCACAAGAGCTTGCAGATGAAGCCTTTGTTTTAACCAAAGCAGCTCCAGTAGCCAGCCAAGTATATACAATTAGCAATAAATTTCTCATTGCCTGCTTGAAAGACATTGATATTGCCGACCCAGCTTCTATTCAGGAAAACGATCGTACACAATTGGAAAATCGCCTCCTAACCGAGAAAAAAGAGAAGCAAATTACCGACAAGTTAAAAGAGTTACAAGAACAAGCAGACATTGAGATATTAACGACGGAACTACTAACTGCTTTTAACAAGGGGAGCAATTAATCATGACAGCAATTATCACCGAAACAAATTGCCCAGAACTAAACCTGGTTAACAAGGGAAAAGTAAGAGATATTTACGATCTTGGCGAGCACCTCTTGATCGTTACCAGCGATAGAATTTCCGCTTTTGATGTTATTATGGATGAAGGGATTCCACAAAAAGGTTATGTCTTAACCCAAATCTCAAAGTTTTGGTTTGAGCAAATGGCCGACCTGATCCCTAACCATTTGATCTCCACCGACGTTGATGATTTTCCAGCAATCACCCATCAATACCGCGATCAACTCGAAGGTCGCAGCATGCTAACGAAAAAAGCTCAACCGTTGCCAATAGAGTGTATTGTGCGTGGCTACCTTTCTGGCAGTGGCTGGAAAGAGTATCAAGAACGTGGCTCGGTTTGTAGCATCGCATTACCAGAGGGGCTAGTGCATAGCGACAAGCTGCCACAAACCCTTTTCACCCCATCGACTAAAGCCGAACTGGGTGCTCATGATGAAAATATCTCATTTGCTGAAGCGGCAAAACTCTGTGGTAATGATATTGCTCAACAAGTTAGCGACATTAGCATCAAAATTTATGAACGTGCCAGAGAGTTTGCTGCGACAAAAGGGTTGATCATCGCCGACACCAAATTTGAATTTGGCATGCTCGATGGCAAACTAATTTGGATCGATGAAGCTCTTACTCCTGATTCATCCCGCTTCTGGCCTAAGGATGATTATGTTGCAGGACGAGCCCAAGCAAGCTTTGACAAGCAGTTTTTGCGGGATTACCTTGAGACCCTTGATTGGGGCAAACAAGCTCCAGCGCCAAAACTACCAGAAGAGATTGTACGCAAAACCGGGGAAAAATATCTTGAAGCGCTAAAACTTCTCACTGCTTAATAATAATTTTACCATTATCACTTTAAAAAGCCGTTGTGCCCCATGCACAGCGGCTTTTTGCTTTCACTGTAGAAATAACTTAGCCATTAATACAACAATGTTTGCCATATGTACTATTTTGTCATATATTTGTTACATGAACTTACTTTCAGTTGTCATGAGACAAAGACATGGTTGCTTGCCAACTAAAATAAAATTTAAAGCTAAATCAACATTATTGGACCTAGGAACATGAAACCAAGCTTTAAATACTGGATTTTCCTTACGGCAATCTACTTTGCTCTACTCAGTATCATTGCCGCTAGCCTAATTGGCGCATGGGTAAGCATAGATAC
>JADGED010000094.1 GCA_016744555.1 Desulfuromonadaceae bacterium | reverse complement strand
CCGGGAAAGAGCGGCTTGGACCTCCTTCATTTTACTAGAGAGTTGAGCAATCCCCCAGAAGTTATCCTTGTTACCGGCCATGCAACCCTCGATTCAGCCATTGATGCACTTAAAAATGGTGCCTACGATTATTTGATTAAACCATTTAACCCTGACGAGTTAAAGCATCAGGTGGGTAATTGCCTAGAACAACGTAAGTTGTCGACTGATAACTTGCAGTTGCAGCGGCAGATTGATTTATATCAAACTGGACAATCGCTATCTTCAATTATTGATATTGATCAATTGTTATCTCATTCATTGGGTACTTTGCTGGATGAAATGGATGCCAGAGTTGGTTGTACTTTTACATTCAAAAATGGCGTTACTTCGGAAGTTGCAAACCTGCGCAACTTAACCAGTGAAGCGGCCGAATGGCTGATTGATTTGTTAATCCCCCAGCTTAATGAATCGACCTGCCTGTGTCAGCCAAGCAACGATATCGCCATTAAATTGGAAAAGCTCAAACTTAATTGTGAAAAGATTTGGATGTTACCCTTGCGTGATGGTGAGGATATTGATGGTGGCATAGTGATTTGCGATGTCTCACCGCAATCTACTTCCCCTTTGATTTTAGAGGATTTGAATTATTTGTGCGGGCAGATCTCTGTAGGGTTTGAGAATAGCTGCCGTTATCGAGATGCGCAAAAATTGATGTATACGGATGATTTGACCGGACTTTATAATCACCGTTATTTGCAAATAGCGTTAAACCATGAAATCCGCCGTTCGCAACGTTATGGGTTGAAATTTTCGTTATTATTTCTCGACCTTGATCGCTTCAAGGAGATTAACGACAATTATGGTCACCTTGCAGGAAGTGCAGCACTGCAAGAGGTTGGACATTTGTTAGTCGAGTGCGTACGTGATGTTGATACCCTGTTTCGTTTTGGTGGCGATGAATTCGCTGCTATATTAGTCGAAACTGATGATAGGACTGCTCGCGTTGTTGCCGAGCGAATTCGCAAGGTGATCGAGGGTCACGCGTTTCTTGAAGATCGCAATATGTCAAGTTATGTCACTGTGTCTGCTGGCTTTGCAACTTATCCAACCGATACAATCGAAAAAGTAGAATTGCTTGAATTAGCAGATAAAGCTATGTACGCAGGCAAGGAGTCGCGAAATACGATTTGTGGTGTTAAAGACATTTCACAAAAAATAATAAAATAGATTTTTATCTCCCTGTTTGTCTTTACCCGTCGATAATATTTCCTTTCCTATTTAATCCAAATTAAAAAAACAGCAAATTAATTGCTAAACCCCCTTTCAGGGTAACTGAAAATAGGTTATCTTCTCCGGTCTGTGTGGATAATAATACCTACTTTAGGCCTGACTTAGGTTTATATAGCGAAAAGGTGTAAGTTTTGAGCGTTACTGCAATTAAAGGTATGAATGATATTTTGCCCGGTGAAGTAGAAACCTGGCAATTTTTGGAACAAAGTGCTCGTGAGGTGTTTGGTCTTTATGGCTTTGCCGAAATAAGGACACCAGTTCCGGAGAAAACAGAATTGTTTTGCCGTTCCATTGGAGAAACGACAGATATTGTTGAGAAGGAGATGTATACCTTTGAAGACAAGAGTGGAAACTCCTTAACTTTACGTCCAGAGGGTACCGCTCCGGTTATGCGTGCCTTTATTCAAAACAAGCTTCATAACCTAGACCCGGTTTCAAAGCTTTATTATTTGGGGCCAATGTTCCGTTATGAGCGACCTCAAAAAGGGCGTTATCGGCAGTTTCATCAGCTTGGAGCTGAGGTCCTTGGCGTTGAAGACGCAAAAATCGATGCTCAACTTTTAGCTATGTTACATCAATACTTTGTCCATATTGGTATCGAAAATGTTTCATTGCAGGTCAACTCTCTTGGTTGCCCAGTATGTCGTCCTGATTACCGACAACAATTAATAGATTACCTTGCGTCACGTTTAAATAGTTTGTGTCCCGATTGTCAGCGTCGTTATCTTACGAATCCTTTGCGGGTTTTAGATTGCAAGGCTCAGGGTTGTAAGGCCGCTACGGTTGATGCTCCAGCAGTTATTGAACACTTATGTACTGAGTGCGATAGTCATTTCTCTCAGGTTAAAGGTTATTTGGACCAATTAGCTATTCCGTATAGTGTTAATGCACGGATGGTGCGTGGCCTAGATTATTATGTTCGCACTACCTTTGAGTTGGTTACCGATCAATTAGGATCGCAAAACGCTGTTGCCGCTGGTGGTCGTTATGATGGGCTAGTAGAAAGCCTCGGTGGCCCTGCTGTGCCTGGGATTGGTTTTGCCATTGGTTTAGAGCGTTTAGTGTTGCTAAAAGGTGAGGCGAAGATTGCCGCTGCTTCTCCACAGTTGTTTATTGCTGCAATCGGCGCAGAAGCGGCTGATCGTGCTTTTGTATTAATGTCGCAACTGCAACAAGCTGGTGTGCGTGCAGAGATGGATTATTTAGGTAAAAGCCTTAAAGCACAAATGCGTCGGGCTAATAAATTGCACGCAGCATTTACTCTTATTATTGGTGAAGAAGAGCTTCAGTCAGGGCGGGCACAGCTTAAAGATATGTCTGATAGTAGCCAGTCAGCAGTTGAATTAGACAACTTGGCGATTGAACTAGTCGCTAAATTTGACTAAAGCTATGGTTGTGCTTGACCGTTACAGATTGTGGTTTATATAATGCTTGTTTGAGCAAATAATAAATTTATAGTGGTATTCTTTCGGAGGATTTTGTCTTGAACGATAAATTAGGAAATTGGGTTAGAAGTCATCGTTGCGGTAACTTAACTGCTGAACATATTGGTCAGGAAGTTTGTGTCATGGGTTGGGTGCAGCGTCGCCGTGATCATGGTGGTTTGATCTTTATCGACCTACGTGACCGTGAAGGTATTGTACAGCTGGCTCTCGATCCAGATCGTGATTTGGCTTCTCATAAAAAGGCAGAGCAAATTCGTAGTGAATTTGTAATCGCTGCGCGTGGTAAAGTGTCGCCCCGCCCAGAAGGTACAGTTAACTCTAAAATGAAAACGGGTGAGGTGGAAATAGAGATCACCGAACTTCTATTGCTGAACCGTTCTGAAACTCTCCCTTTTATGCTTGATGAATTTAGTGAGGTTGCAGAGAATATCCGCCTTAAATATCGCTTTCTCGACTTACGTCGGACCAAGTTGCAGCAAAACTTGTTGATGCGTCACTTGGTAGCCAAAACAGTGCGGAATTATTTTGATGATAATGGCTTTATCGAAATTGAAACGCCAGTGCTTACGAAGAGTACTCCAGAAGGGGCACGTGACTACTTAGTTCCAAGTCGGGTCAATACTGGTAACTTCTTTGCTTTGCCACAATCACCGCAATTATTTAAACAATTATTGATGGTTTCTGGTTTTGATCGCTATTTTCAAATTGTAAAATGTTTCCGTGACGAAGATCTTCGTGCTGACCGGCAACCAGAGTTTACCCAAATCGACTGCGAGTTAAGTTTTGTAAATCGTAGCCAGATTATGGACATCATGGAAGGGATGATCGGTGAAGTTTTCAAGCAGGCTATTGGTACCGAAGTACAGTTGCCATTACCACGCTTGTCTTACGCTGAAGCGATGGATCGATTTGGGGTCGACAATCCAGATTTGCGTTTTGGTATGGAATTGATTGACATCACTAAGAACGTTGCCGGATCACAATTTAAAGTATTTGCCAGTGTTGCCGCTAGCGGTGGTTTGGTTAAGGCACTTAATGCTAAAGGCTGTGCAACGTTCTCTCGTAAAGACCTTGATGACCTGACCGATTTCGCTAAAATTTATGGTGCCAAAGGTTTGGCTTGGGTCAAGGTCACTGAAGATGGTTGGCAGTCACCAATTGCTAAGTTTTTTACTGCCGATGAATTGGCAGAAATGAACAAAGCTTTATCGGCTGAAGTTGGCGATTTATTGCTATTTATGGCAGACACTCCAAGAATTGCTAACGAAGCATTAGGTCGTTTGCGTGGCCATTTAGGGCAAAAGCTTGGACTGGCTAAAAAAGATGATTACAAGTTTGTATGGGTCACTGATTTCCCATTGTTAGAGTGGGACGAAGAGCAGCGCCGTCATGTTGCTGTTCACCACCCATTTACGGCTCCATTAGAGGAAGACTTCGATCTGCTTGAGACCGAGCCCGGAAAAGCACGTGCGCAAGCATACGATATCGTTCTTAATGGTTCTGAAATCGGTGGTGGTAGTATTCGTATTCACGATCAGGGAATTCAATCGAAAATGTTTGAACTGCTGGGGATTGAGGCAGAAGAAGCTCGTGAGAAATTTGGCTTCTTGCTTGATGCTTTAAGCTTTGGAGCTCCACCACACGGTGGTATTGCGTTTGGCCTTGATCGTCTGATGATGATTTTGACTGGTTCAGATTCGATTCGTGACGTAATTGCATTCCCTAAAACCCAGAAAGCTTCATGTTTGTTATCTGAGGCCCCTAACGAGGTTGATGAGAAGCAGTTGCAAGAATTGGGTATTCGTTTACGGTCAAAACAAAAATAATACCTTTTTTATCTATAGGGATTACAATAATGCAGATGTTTAAACGTCTGTTGGCAATCTTATTGCTGCTTATCATGGTGTCAGCTTGCGCTAAGCTTCCGGTAGAAAGTATGTCGGAAGTTAAAGACTTGATGTCACGTGCATATGCATCAGGTGCAGAGCAACACGCACCGGGTGAATATCAGCTTGCGAGTAGTGCATTGCAGGCAGCCGAACTACAAGTAAGTAATAGGGATTATGCTCAGGCTGTCAAAACTCTTGAACTAGCTCACCGCTATGCTGATGAAGCACTTAGGATAACAGCAGAAAAAAATAAGTTGTTGGCATTAGAAGCTAAACGTGTTGCGGCGAAAAAAAAGCAAGCCGAATTAAAACAGGAAGAACTGCAGCGGCAAAAGAATATTGTTCAACAACGACAACGTGAAGAGCTTGAAAAAATACGACAAGCTGAATTGAAACTGCAGGATGTAGCTCCGAAAGTACCGGTACTTGTTGATGAGATTGTCGTTAAGGTGGGGGAGAATTTGGCCACTATAGCCGCCCGTAAAGAAGTCTATAGTGATTCTTTGCTTTGGCCGCTCATATACAAGGCAAATCGTGATCAAATTAAAAGTCCCGAAGAAATTTTTAGCGGACAGGTTTTTATTGTCCCCCGTGATAAGTCTAATGCTGAGGCTGATGCTGCTCGACACGAAGCCATGGAATTAAATCTGTTTTAACTAATCTTAAAAGCATCCATTTGATACTCTTTTAACAAGGTTTTGCCGGTATGATGCTGGCAAAACCTTTTTCATATTTGGTGTCGTTAATAAAGGCACACTGTCTGCAGTTGTATTTAAGAAAACATCTAAATTACAGCTATTTATCTTACCGTTGAATACCCTTGATATATTTTCACATTAAAGTGCGAAGATTCTTGACACTCCCATTCTGTTTGTATACTGTATACAACGCTTAAGAAGTGCAGAATTCCCAGCCTATAACATAGTTATATGCGACTTGAATGGTAAGTATTGGCATTAAATTTCTAAGGAGACAAAGAACATGGCAAAGATTATTTGGTCCGAAATTGATGAAGCACCAGCGTTAGCGACTTACGCTTTTTTACCAATCGTCCAGGCTTTCTGTAAGGATACTGGCGTTGATGTAGAGACTAAGGACATTTCATTGTCTGGGCGTATCCTCGCAAACTTCCCGGAAAACTTAACTGAAGAGCAGAAGGTTGCTGATTACTTGTCCGAACTGGGCGAGCTTGTTGTTAAGCCGGAAGCTAACGTTGTTAAGCTGCCTAACATCAGTGCTTCAATCCCACAGCTGCAGGACGCTATTGCCGAGCTGCAGGAAAAGGGCTATGACGTTCCAACTTATCCAGAAGAAGCAACTACTGATGCGGACAAAGAGCTTCAGGTACGTTACTCAAAGTGTCTCGGTTCTGCGGTTAACCCGGTTCTACGTGAAGGTAACTCTGATCGTCGTGCAGCTGCTTCCGTTAAGGCTTTTGCGCAAAAAAATCCACACCGGATGATGAAGGACTGGCCAGCTCCAGGTACTTCTCAGTGCCGTGTTGCTCACATGGATGGTGGCGATTTCTACGAGACTGAGCAATCAGTAACTATGGACGCTGCTGACACTGTTAAAATTCAATTTGTAGATGCCGCTGGTAATGTTGAAGTTAAAAAAGAGGTTGCCTTGCAGGCTGGCGAAGTTTTCGATAGCTCAGTAATGAAAGTTGCTGAACTTCAGGCATTCTATGCTAAGACCGCAGAAGAAGCAAAAGAGAAGGGTGTTCTTCTCTCCTTGCACCTTAAAGCAACCATGATGAAGATCTCTGATCCGATCATGTTCGGCCATGCTGTTAAAGTCTACTTCAAGTCTGCTCTCAATAAGCATGCTGACACTTTAGCTTCTATCGGTGCCAACCCGAACCTCGGTATGGGTGACATCCTTAATAAGCTCGACAAGCTTTCTGCAGATAAAAAAGCTGAGATCGAAGCAGATATCAATGCTTGCTACGAAGGTCAAGCTGCTCTTGCTATGGTTGACTCTCGCAAAAACATTACCAACCTTCACGTACCTAATGACGTTATAGTTGATGCTTCCATGCCGAACGTTGTTCGTGACGGTGGTTGCATGTGGAACTTGGCTGACGAGCTTCAGGACACCATCGCTATGGTTCCTGATCGCTGCTATGCCACCATGTACCGTGAGATCTGTGAAGATGCTAACAAAAACGGTCAATTCAACCCAGCTACCATGGGTAGTGTTGCTAATGTTGGTTTGATGGCGCAAAAAGCTGAAGAGTACGGTTCACACGACAAGACTTTTGAGGCCCCTTCCGCAGGTAACTTCCAAGTTGTCAACTCTGCTGGTACTGTTCTGATGGATCAGCCGGTTTCCACTGGTGATATTTACCGTTCTAGCCAGGCTAAAGACATTCCAATCAAAGACTGGGTCAAACTTGCTGTAAACCGTGCTAAAGCATCTGGTGAGCCATGTGTATTCTGGCTCGACGAGAAACGTGGTCATGATCAGCAGATCATCGCTAAGGTTAATAAGTATCTACCAGAGTTTGATACTGCTGGTCTTGATATCCAGATCATGGATCCGGTTGCGGCAATGAAGTTCTCCCTTAAATTAGTTCGTGACGGCAAGAATGCTATCGCTGTTACTGGTAATGTTTTGCGGGACTACCTAACTGACTTGTTCCCAATTCTTGAGCTTGGTACTTCAGCTCGGATGCTCTCGATTGTTCCTTTGATCGAAGGTGGCGGTCTGTTTGAGACTGGTGCTGGCGGTTCTGCTCCAAAGCACGTTGAGCAGTTCCTCAAAGAAGGTCACATCCGCTGGGATTCACTTGGTGAGTACTGTGCGCTGGTTCCATCTTTGGAGCAAGCTGCCGCTGCTGACAATAACCCTAAAGCTGCTATCTTGGCTGAGACTCTTGATATTGGTATCAGTGGTTATCTTGAGAACCAAAAACTACCATCTCGTAAGGTTAAAGAAATTGATAACCGTGGTGGTAGCTTCTACCTCGCATTGTACTGGGCACAGGCTTTGGCCGCTCAGGACAAGGACGCTGCAATGAAGGCACGTTTTGCTGCGGTTGCTGCTGAGATCGAGAAGAGCGTTGATAAGATCGATGCTGAATTTATCGATTGTCAGGGTGCTCCGGCTGATTGCGGTGGTTACTTCAAGTTTGACCCTGCTAAGGCTGCAGCTGCTATGCGCCCAAGCGCAACCTTTAATGCAATTATTGATGCAATGTAAGTAAGGTACTTAAGCTGAGTTGGGGTAACTTATGTTATCCCAACTCTATTTTATTTTCCTAGATAAGGAGAGAGACAATGGCAAGACCTAAAATTTCGTTGATCGGTGGTGGACAGATTGGTGGCGTTCTGGCTCAACTTTGTGCACTACGTGAGCTTGGTGATGTTGTTCTGTTCGATATTGTTGAAGGAATGCCACAAGGTAAAATGCTTGATATCGCTGAAGTTGCTCGTGTTGACAGCTTTGACGTAGATCTCAAGGGTGCTAACAGCTACGCTGATATCGCTGGTTCTGATATTGTTATCGTTACTGCTGGTCTACCACGTAAGCCTGGTATGAGCCGTGATGATCTTCTTGGCGTTAACGCTAAGATCATGAGTCAAGTTAGTGAAGGAATCAAGGAGTTTGCCCCTGATTCAATCGTTATCATCATCTCTAACCCACTTGATGCTATGGTTACTTTGTGTCAGAAGGTTACTGGCTTCCCACCAGAGCGTGTAATTGGTCAAGCTGGTGTTCTTGATTCAAACCGTTTCTGTTCTTTCATCGCTTGGGAACTTGGTGTTTCTGTACGCGACGTAAACGCTATGGTTCTTGGTGGTCACGGTGACACTATGGTTCCAATCGTGCGCTATGCAAACGTTAACGGTGTTCCAGTAATGGAGCAATTGGTACGTAAGTATGGTAGCGAAGAAAAAGCTCAAGAAGTTATGACTGCAATGGTTGAGCGTACTAAAGCTGCCGGTGGCGAAGTTGTTAAGTTGCTAGGTAACGGTTCTGCTTTCTATAGCCCAGCTTCTTCTGCAATCGCAATGGCTGAAGCTATCTTGCGTGACCAAAAGCGGGTTCTTCCTGTTTGTGCTCTGCTTACAGGTGAGTTCGGTGTTGACAACTACTATGTTGGTGTACCTTGTGTTCTTGGTACTGCTGGAGTTGAAAGCATTATCGAATTTGAACTTGATGCTACAGAACAAGCATTGTTTGACAATTCAGTTGCCGCAGTAAAAGGTCTAATTGATGAGCTTCCATCTATCCTCCCTGACTTGGCTGACGTTCTAAACAGCTAATCACGGCTAGATTGTTAGTCTAAGTACATAACAAGGGCAATGGCGACATTGCCCTTGTTGTGCGTCTACAATGGGATAATATTTTTTTATCCTAAACAATGACTTTTTATTAAAGCTAAATAACTTTTATTTTAATTTGTCAGTTGCGGCATATGCGCTTGCATTGCACATGCAGATAGTGCTATATGAGGTCGCGTTTGACAGATAACGATGTTTGATTGCTGTAATTTACAGCATATAATC
>JADGED010000093.1 GCA_016744555.1 Desulfuromonadaceae bacterium | reverse complement strand
AATCAATATGAAATCGGGGAAATTAGTAGCCAAATCAAAGATAAATTGGACTAATGACTTTAAGACTATATAGCACCTCGATCTGAAAAGAGAAAATATGCCCATTCAAACTATCCGTGAATTTTTAAAGCTAGAATCTTCTAGTGGGCTTCTGCTGATGGGATCAATGGTATTGGCTTTGATTTGTGCTAATACCCCATTGTCCACCATTTATGATGCTTTTTTAGATACCCATGTTGCTGTCCATTTTGGAGCACTGGTATTAGCCAAGCCGCTACTACTATGGATTAATGATGGGTTGATGGCGATTTTCTTTTTGCTGGTAGGACTTGAGGTTAAGCGTGAAGTCTTGGAGGGAGAACTGTCAAGCCTTCCGCAGGTTGTTCTTCCTGGTATTGCTGCTGTGGGTGGCATGGTGATACCTGCACTAATCTATGTCTGGTTTAACTTAAATGACCCTACTACCTTAAAGGGGTGGGCCATTCCTGCCGCTACTGACATCGCCTTCGCACTCGGCGTAATGGCTTTATTGGGGAATCGTGTTCCTAATGCCCTTAAGCTTTTTTTGCTAACGTTGGCCATTCTTGACGATCTCGCTGCGATTGTAATTATCGCGTTTTTCTATACCAACCAACTGTCAATAACGTCCTTAGTTCTCGCTGCCCTAGCGGTATGTGCTTTATTAGTGATGAACCGTTTTGGTGTAACTCGTATCGCTGCTTACATGTGTGTTGGTGTTTTTCTTTGGGTTTGCGTTCTGAAGTCTGGTGTTCATGCCACCTTAGCTGGAGTTGTCCTTGCCTTTACAATCCCTTTGCGTGCAATAGATCAACATGGGAATTCGCCGCTAAAACATCTTGAGCACAATTTACATCCGTGGGTAGCTTTTGCTATTCTGCCACTATTTGCTTTTGTGAATGCAGGAATTTCTTTTTCTGGAATGACTTTAGCTGCAATGTTGGCACCACTGCCTTTAGGTATTGCAGCTGGACTATTTGTCGGCAAGCAACTTGGTATTGTTGCTTTCTCTTGGGTTGGGGTTAAATTGAAAATTGCGAAATTACCACAAGGGATAAGTTGGCGCGAGTTTCATGCTATGGCAACTCTTTGTGGTATTGGGTTTACTATGAGCCTTTTTGTATCGACATTGGCACTGGATGGCGTGTCAGAGCAAGTTGGTGCTGCGGCACGCTTGGGAGTGTTGATAGGGTCGTTGTTGTCTGCGCTCTCTGGTTATTTTCTCCTTCGACTGACCCTGCGTGGGAAATCGTAGAGCAGTAAAGTTGTAGCATTTTTTTGTATGCTCTTGGGTATTTGTGGTTAATCTATACCGTATTCTTTGATTTTATACATCAATGACCGTAGGCTTACTTCTAATAGTTCGGCGGCTTGGGTGCGGTTACCAGTAGTTTTGACTAGCGCTTTACGGATGTATTCTTCTTCTAATCGCCTGGAGGCCACCTTTAATGAATATTCGGTGGGATTGAATTGGCCCGGAGCAGGTTGACGGCTTCGCAGTGGTGGTAAGACTAATGTTTCTCCCGAACTAAAAATCAAGGCCTTTTCAAGGTAGTTTTCCAACTCTCGAATATTTCCTGGCCAGTGGTAGTTAAGGAGGTTGCGTTTAGCTTCATCGGTGAGAATCGGCAATTGGCGGCCATCACGTTGGCATATTTTTTCGAGAAAATATTCAGTTAGAATAATGATATCTTCATGTCGATCTCGAAGTGGCGGTAGATCAATATCTACAACTGCAAGTCGGTAGTAAAGGTCACGACGAAATAGACTCTTTTCCACTGCATCATGAAGGTCTGTTCCCGCTGCAGCAACAACTCTGGTGTTTATTTTTTCAGAACGGGTAGCTCCGACTTTACGAATTTCCCCTTCTTGTAGTACCCGCAATAATTTCGGTTGCAATTCCAACGGTAGGTCAGCAATCTCATCGAGAAATAAGGTGCCACCACTAGCAATAGAAAAGAGCCCGCTTTTTTCTCGGTCGGCACCAGTGAAAGCCCCTTTTTTGTGGCCAAACAGCTCGCTTTCTAGTAATCCAGAGCTAATAGCGCTACAGTTTATCGCTAAAAATTGACCTTTGCGCCCACTTTCACTGTGTAGAGCTTTGGCAATCAGTTCTTTACCGGTTCCAGTTTCTCCACTGATCAAGATTGAAGAATCGGCTTTTGCAGCAGTTTTAACTAGCTTTAGAATTTGTTCCATTTGGGAGCTAGCATAGACGATGTCGGTAATGGAAAAGTTTTTGTCATGCTTTGATAAAGCTTTTTTTAATTCGTTATTCTCTTGCCGTAATTCTTGCCGTTCTTCAGCTTTACGTAAGGTAAGGACGACTTCGTCAGGTTTAAAGGGTTTGGATATGTAATCGTAAGCACCACGTTTCATGCATTCTAATGCGGTGTCTACACTGCCATAGGCGCTCATCATGATGATAGTGCTGTTTAGTGCACGAACCTCAGGTTGATCCAAAAAGGTAAGGCCGTCCATGTCTGGCATGCGAATGTCAGAGAGGATGACATCAAATTTCTCTTTATAGAGTTGATTGATAGCTTCTGCACCATTTTGCGCTTCACTAACGCGATAGCCGTGCTGTTCAAGTACTAATCTCAACATGTGGCGCATTGAAGTTTCATCGTCGATGATTAACAAATTGCGAATATTAACGGTCATGGAGATCCTTTATCTCTTTTAATTTATAACTTCAAGAATACCTGTGTTTTGACCGCTTAGCAAATAAAACTAAACTATTGAGTGGAAATTAGGATATGGCTGTATTGTGGCTATTTGTTGCTGGAGTGGCTGTTGCTATAATCTAGTGTAGCTAAATTATTCGGATTTAGATGACCGTTGAATGCAACGTATAAGTGCATAAAGCCCTGCTCCAATAGCGCTTAGAACAGACAAGCTAACCATGAAGTGGAGTGGCTCTGTCATGTAGTGGATGAAACTTGAAACATTGCCGCTTTGCCCATGCCCCGAGTGAGCAAGAGCTGTAACTGCAGAGGTGCAGGCATTTAATAGGAATATTATAGATATTACTTTTGTGTGCATTGCCACAATTGCTCCGTTTGAATTAAAATCCAAATTGGGAATATTATTCAGTCATTTTGGTCAGAAAAGCTAGTGCTCGGAGCCAGTATCTGTGATTTGACTCCGAACACTTCATTTCTAACAATGATTATGGTTGCCAGATTTTTAGCAACGCTTCTGCCATGTCAGCTGGGGAATCTGCAACGCTGACACCACATTCACGGAGAAATGCTTTTTTGCTTGCGGCATCACCTGTACCGCCGGAAATGATAGCCCCGGCGTGTCCCATTCGTTTGCCAGGAGGTGCTGTTGCACCAGCGATGAATGCTGCTACTGGCTTGCTCATGTGGTCACGAACGTATTCAGCTGCGAGTTCTTCAGCATTACCACCAATTTCACCAATCATGATAACTGCTTTGGTCTCGGGATCTGCTTCAAACATTTTTAGTGTGTCGAGATGGCTAGTTCCATTAACTGGGTCACCCCCGATACCAACACAGGTAGATTGGCCGATATCACGAGAAGTTAACTGCCAAACCGCCTCGTAGGTAAGGGTACCTGACCGCGAGACCACGCCGACTGGACCAGGCTTATGGATATAAGCTGGCATAATTCCAATTTTACATTCTCCTGGCGTGATAATTCCAGGGCAGTTTGGACCGATCAAGCGGGCTGTTGACCCTTGCATGCATCTTTTGACTTTAACCATATCGAGGACAGGAATCCCCTCAGTAATGCAAATGACAAGCTCGATACCGGCATCAACGGCTTCCAGAATGGCATCGGCACTGGCAACAGGAGGTACATAGATAACAGAAGCTGTCGCACCGGTTTCTTTAACTGCTTCTGCGACTGTGTTGAAAATTGGAAAGCCGTCAACTTTGGTTCCGCCTTTGCCTGGTGCGGTGCCGCCGACCATTTGGGTACCATAATCTTGGGCGCCATGGGCATGAAACAATCCGGTGGCTCCGGTAATTCCCTGGGTGATTACTTTGGTGTTTTTATCAATAAGAATACTCATGGTTATTTCTCCTTGACCGCATTAACAATTTTTTCGGCTGCATCCGCCATGCTGTCAGCACTGATAAGATTGAGACCCGAATTAGCCAAAATTTCTTTACCAAGCTCTACATTGGTACCTTCGAGGCGTACAATCAGCGGAACCTGAATATCAACTTCTTTTGCTGCTTCAACGACGCCGGTTGCAATAATGTCACATTTCATTATGCCACCAAAAATATTGACTAAAATGCCCTCAACTTTTTCATCTGAGAGAATTATTTTTAAAGCTTTAGTGACCCGTTTGGCTGTAGCGCTACCACCAACGTCAAGGAAGTTTGCAGGTGCAGCACCAAAGAGTTGAATTATATCCATGGTTGCCATGGCGAGTCCGGCACCGTTGACCATACAACCTATATTCCCATCAAGGGCAATGTAAGAAAGGTCGTATTGTCCTGCTTCAATTTCCATCGGATCTTCTTCATCATAGTCACGTAAATCGTCAAAGGTCTCATGCCGGAATACCGCGTTGTCATCGAAGTTAAGCTTGGCATCAAGGCAGATGAGATCGCCATTGCCAGTTTTGACCAATGGGTTGATTTCCAATAGAGAGCAGTCGGATTCCACAAAGGCTTTGTACAACTTCAGCAATAGGGGGACCAATTGCTTAATTTGAGGCATTTCAAGACCAAGCTTGAAGCCAACCCTGCGTGCCTGAAAGGGTAGAAATCCGGTAGCTGGATCGACAGTTTCAAAGAAGATCTTTTCTGGGGTATTGGCAGCGACCTCTTCAATGTTTACGCCACCTTCAGCAGAAGCCATCAAGGTGACTCTTGATGTAACTCGATCGACCAAAAATGAAATATAAAACTCGTCTGCTATGTCACAACCTTCTTCGATAAGGACACGATTGACTCTTTTGCCTTCTGGTCCGGTTTGGTGAGTCACCAAATTCATGCCAAACATGAGGCTGGCATATCTTTTTACTTCATCTGCAGTTTGAGCAATTTTAACTCCACCGCCCTTGCCGCGACCACCAGCATGGATTTGTGCTTTGACGGCCCAAGGGCCAGGACCTAATCGTTTGGCCCACACTCGGGCAGAATTGCCGTTGTAAACTGCGTGCCCTCTAGGAACCGGAACCCCGAATTTACGTAGAACCGCTTTTGCTTGATACTCGTGAATATTCATTGCGCCCTCATGTGGTTAGAAGTAAAGCTGAATTCGTACAAATTACGAAATCTGCAAGATAGTTTCTTAAAATGATTCTAATTTTTATACCCGAGCAATAATACCCTGTCAAGGAAACTGCGAGCAAGTGAAAATTTAATTTCGCTAAAATGAATTAACTTAAAATAAAACAAGGTTAGTTAGGAAATAATGAAGCGCAGATACCGACTACATTTTGATTTGCAGTCGGTATCGTTGTAAAGTCCTTATGTGTTTAATATATTAAGGTTTTTTTCTGACAAGTGGAGATTTTTAATGCCAATATCGGTAAGTCGGCGATTTTCAATTTGGACTATTCCGTCATAAAGAATTGTACAGATGTCGGCTTCGATTAACTTTGATTTTAAAACATACATAGAGGGTTGAGTGCAGCACGATTTGCACTGCCCTCGGCAATGCAGATAAAAAGCTATAAGGTGATGCTTATTGTTTCTGTTTGTATGCTTTTAAACATTTTTTTGAGCAAAAATAGTGTTGCTTGCCATTTATTGTAGCGCGTATCGCTTCACTTTGGGGGAAGTAGGTGCCACATTGTGGATCCTCAACCATGACTTCACCATCGTTGCTTTGGTTTTGTGGCTTGCGAGACGGTTTGGGGCGCAAAAGTCCTGAAATCATCGAATAGAAAATAAATCCGCACAAAATTAATAGTATTAGTTTGATCATTGGTTACCATTCTTCTTTCCAGAGACTGATACCTTCTGCTGCCGGAAGAGTTTCGAGCAGAGCGGCAATAGTTTTCATCGAAATTGGGTGGATAAGTGCAGGAGCTAAATCATTTAGTGGCAGTAATACGAAATGGCGTTGCTGTAACCGTGGGTGAGGTATGGTTAATTGTGGCGTGTTGACGGTAATATCTGCCATAATTAATAAATCGATATCAAGTGTCCGTGCACCCCAACGCTCATTTCTAATACGTCCAGACTCAGCTTCAATTTGTTGACAAAGTTGTAGCAAGTTTGCTGGTGACAATCCTGTTTCAATTTCCATAACTCCATTGAGATAGTCCGGTTGACCGGTAGGGCCACCAAGCGGAGGAGTTGTATATAATGGCGACGTAGCTACCACTGTAATTTGTGGATGTGCCGCTAGTTTTTGTTTGGCTCGGCAAAAATGGTTATACGGATTGTCAAGGTTACCGCCAAAGCCAAGAAATACTTGTGTTTTATTGATGTTTTTCATTTGCTTAAGTTGCTTATAAATCTAGAGTTCTAAGCGTAACCACCAGGTTGGCCTAACATTACTCTGGTAACTAATACTATCCCTTTATCGGTAATGCGGAAGCCGTTGGCTTTGTCCTGTTCGGCATCGTAACCGATAACGCTACCTTCGGGAATTTCACAACCACGATCAATGATTGCCCGTCTAATCTTACAATTACGGTTAATGACAACTTCGGGGAGGATAACGGCTTCTTCAATCGTTGAATATGAGTGGACCCTGACATTGGAAAATAGTAGCGATTTTTTTAAATGCGAACCCGAAATAATACAACCTGCAGATACCGTTGTATCGACAGCCATGCCACGACGGCCATCGTCATCAAAGACAAATTTAGCCGGTGGTAATTGGCTCTGATAGGTCCACATGGGCCATTCTGGGTCATACAGATTCAACTCTGGATTGGGCGATATTAGCTCCATGTTGGCTTCCCAGAAAGCATCGAGTGAACCGACATCACGCCAGTAGGCAAGTTGGTTCGTTTCGGGATCACGGAAAGGGTAAGCAAACACTTTATGGTCATCAACAATAGAAGGGATGATGTTTTTACCAAAATCGTGATCTGATGCTGAGTTTTTGCCGTCTTTTTCCAATAGGTCAAACAGAAAATCGGTATTGAAAATATAATTTCCCATGGAAGCTAAGGTCGTACCGGGTTGGCCAGGTATAGGAGAGGGGTGCTCGGGCTTTTCATCAAAGCGTAAGATGCGGCTCTCTTCGTCAACAGTCATAACCCCAAATGCCCCTGCCGCTTCTTCGATGGGAACTTCTAAGCAGGAAACGGTCATGTCGGCACCGGTGGCAACGTGCTCTAGCAACATGGGACGATAGTCCATTTTGTACACGTGATCACCCGAAAGTATCATTACGTATTTAGGTTTTTCCGCCCGGATAATGTCGAGGTTTTGATACACCGCATCTGCTGTGCCTTGGTACCACTCATCAGAGAAACGCTGTGAGGCGGGGAGAATTTCAACATATTCACCCAGCTCTTTTTTAAAATGGCTCCAGCCCCGAACCAAGTGACGGATCAGTGAGTGAGACTTATATTGGGTGAGAACGCCAATGCGGCGAATCCCCGAGTTTACGCAATTTGAGAGAGGGAAGTCGATTATCCGATATTTCCCGCCAAAATAAACCGCTGGCTTGGCACGCCATTCGGTTAATTCGTGCAATCTGCTCCCCCGTCCACCGGCAAGAACAAGGGCAAAAGTATCTTTTGTCAGGTGGCTGACGTAGCGGTAAACGATATGGCGGTTTTTATTTTCTGGCATTTTTTCCTCCCCAAAGCATATTTAAAAATGAACAAAATAGTAGTTTAGCAGATTTATTTGTGTTTGAACCTATCGATTTAGATAAAGTCGCTTTTTTTGCATGTATTTAATATTCCACTTGATCATAAGTGCCTGAAAAGTTATGTTTATATCTGTAAGTCATTGATTTTATTGATAATTAACTTTTTTTTGTGATAACGAAACATTTTAAATCTTTCAAGGAGGTTACAGATGAAAAAGATGGTGCTTTTATTATTGGTGCTGGTATTGGCTTTGCCAGTTACCGGTATGGCAGAAAAGAAAAAAGATCCATTGGCTGCTTGGCAGCCAGGATTTGACCCAAGTGGAGCTAAGTATACCTATATTCTCTCCAATGTTTCACACCCAGTTATTGAAGGTGTTGCAGCCGGTTACCGGATTCGCGATAAAGTTTGGGAAAAAACCAACGGCCAAATTTATGTTGATTTTCGTCCCCTTTCTCAGCTTGGTGGCGAAAAAGATGTAATTAATAAATTAAAGTTTGGTGCAGTACAGGGGATGATGAGTTCCTCAGTTGCAGCAGCGAACGTCGCTGACCGTCTGGGGATTGTTAATCTCCCCTACGTGGTTGATACTTTCGATAAGCTTGACACTTTCCGCGGCGATCCAGAGTTGTGGCAGCCATTTGCCAACAGTACTTTAGCGGGTGGAATTTATGTCGCTGATATTACCGGTTACGGCCCTTATGGTTGGGCAACTAACACTCCGGTAAATGATATTGCCGCAGCAAAAGGGGTGAACTTCCGTATTGCTCAAGCCCCGGTAAACATGGACACCTACAAGGCATGGACCCTCAAGTTTACCGTTCTACCTTGGCCAGATGTTCCGCAAGCGCTGCAAACTGGTGTAATTAGTGGCCTTGATCATACTGCTATCGTTTGTAACATTACTAAAAAGTTTAATATCGCCAAAAACTTCACCGAGTTGAATTATGCACAGGGTTTGTTCGTTCATTTGGTTAACAAGAAATGGCTGGATAAATTACCCGAAGATCTACGTGCTACTTTTCTTGAGGTAATTGCAGAGGAAAGTGCCGCTAGTCGTGCAGCAACACGTAAACAGCATCAAGTTCAGATTGAGAAAGCCAAGGCAGCTGGAGTGCAGTTTTATCAATTGAGTGATGATGAAATCGGCGAGTTGAAAAAACTTGCTGAACCAGTGCTTGAGAAGTGGGGACAAAAAATTGGCCCAGATTACTTGAACAAGGTGCGGACAAAGCTTGGCAGCTGATAGCTAAATCTGTATAATCGGCACGTTTCAGAGGCCGGAGAGGATACTACGCCTCTTCGGCCTTTTTTTATTTAGCGGGTAGTTTTAGT
>JADGED010000092.1 GCA_016744555.1 Desulfuromonadaceae bacterium | reverse complement strand
GTTCATGCCTATCTTGATGGCCGAGATATGCCGCCTAAATCTGCTGATGCCTCATTAGAAAAACTACAGGCCGTTTTTGATGAGCTAGGTACAGGTCGTTTAGTATCAATGATTGGTCGTTACTTTGGTATGGATCGTGACAACCGTTGGGAACGGGTAGAAAAAGCGTATCTTGCATTAACCGAAGGAATTGGCAGCTGCCACGAAACTTCGGCAGCCGCAATTTCTGCTGCATACACAGTTGGCCAAACTGACGAATTTATAGAGCCACAAGTCATTGGCAATACTGGGACAATTGTCGACAACGATGCCGTTATCTTTTTTAATTTTCGCGCCGATCGTGCTCGTGAAATTACCAGAGCTCTTGCTCTTGATGATTTCTCTGGCTTTGAGCGTAATCACAAAATCAAGCTGGCAAATTATGTTTGTCTCACCGAATATGATGAAACCTTTGGCTTACCAATCGCATACCCATCAGAAGCATACCCAAACATCCTCGCCGACGTAATTGCTGGGGCTGGATTAAAACAGTTGCGTATTGCTGAAACCGAAAAGTATGCTCATGTAACTTTCTTTTTTAATGGTAGTGTAGAAAAAGCTTGGCCAGGCGAAGAACGGATATTAATCCCTTCACCACAACACATTTCGACCTACGATCAAGATCCTGCTATGAGCGCTGTTGCGGTTACCGACGAGCTAATAAAACAGATCGAATCCGGCGAATATCAACTCATTATTGTTAATTACGCAAATTGCGATATGGTAGGTCACACGGGCAAACTTAATGCTGCGATTACAGCGGTTGAAGCAGTAGACACGTGTATGGGGAGATTAGTCGCAGCAGTAACTAATAGTGGGGGGAAACTGCTAGTTACTGCTGACCATGGAAACTGCGAACAGATGGTAGACGGCAATGGAGAACCACATACAGCACACACAACGAACCCAGTGCCCTTTATTTACGTCGATTCAACCAATCCAAACCAAACCGTACACAATGGTATCCTTGCCGATCTTGCACCGACAATCATTGATCTATTGCAGCTAAAGATCCCTGCAGCAATGACAGGTAAAAGTTTACTCGACTAAGAATTATAAGGCTAAGCACGTGCGGAAAACAGGGCTTTGGGGGGAAGTTCTTATCATCAAGTCAACTGTCATCTCATTATTCAAAACTCTATTTCCACCTGCGTGCCCCCTTTGTGGAGTTACGTTCCCGGCCAACTACCAGCATACCTTTTGCCCTATATGTTCAGCTGACATAGCAACTATTCCTCAGGCTCATTGTCACCAATGCTCACTCCCTTTTACTGGAACGACCAATAGTTCACATCTTTGCGGGCGCTGCATAAAACAGCCCCCAACATTCGATACCGTTTTTGCCGTTGGCCTATATGAACAAACTCTACGGTTAGCTATCCAACAGTTCAAGTTTAAGCAAAAGGTTGGGCTAGACAGACCACTGGGACGATTAATGGCACAAACAATTCCTACCGATGTAAATATTGACCTAATTGTACCGGTTCCACTACACCAAAAAAGCTTACAGCAACGTAGTTACAACCAAGCAGCTTTACTAGCACGTGAAATTGGCAGGACTAAAAAATTGCCCGTAGCCGAAAACCTTTTATTAAAACAGCAAGATACACTTCCGCAACACTTCTTGTCAGCAGTTGAGAGGGGTAAAAACATGCAAAAAGCATTCACTACAAAAAAACACATGGGGGCAAAGACAATCCTCTTGGTGGATGATGTAATGACAACTGGAGCTACCGTAGAAGCTTGCAGTAAAGTATTAAAAAAAAGTGGGGCTAAACTAGTTTATGTCGCCGTGGCTTGCAGGGCCGCCATCTAACCAGCATTTTAAATGTTTTTCCATAGACAACAATGAAGTGTTACAATGATTTGTATAAATTAAAATTTGGTTGATGGGAATAGTTGCCCAGCCTAACCTTATTAAATGTAAAGTGGTGGATATTATGGACTCAAAATTTCACGATCTATTAGCAGAATACCCCCTAGAAACATTACTTCAGACTATTCCAACCGGTCTGTTTCTGGTTGATATCGATAAAATAATAGTCTATTGGAACACCGAAGCAAGCCGTATCACAGGCTATAGTGCCGCCGAAGCTGTTGGTCAACATTGCTCTTTTCTTCATGGCATCCCATGTCAGTATGAGTGCATCTTGTTTAGCGACCTTAGCCCTACTGCCAAACCAATAAGCTCTGGCCCTTGCTCCTTTCGACATAAAAACGGCAAAACCATTACGTTAACCAAAAATGTAGATCTCCTCCGTGATGCAAACGGCAAGGTAATCGGTGGCATTGAAGCTTTTGTCGATATTTCCCGACTTAAAAAGCTTGAGACTAGTTTACGAGCTGCCGTTGAAGAGCGAACCTATGAGCTAGAATTAGAAAAAGCTGGGCTACGATCTGTTCTAGATGGGATGGTTGACCCAGCATATATATGCAACAGCGATTACCAAATCACCTTTATAAACCGTGCGATGGAAGATTTAGTTGGCGATGTCAAAAATAAACTCTGCTATCAAGCTATATATAACCAGTCAACAATCTGTCACGATTGCCCAATGCATGAGGTCCTAAGTGGGCAAATAGTACGACAAGAAAAAACCTTATCAGAAACAGGACGGACATATGACATTGTCCATTCTCCTTACCCGCTAGCCAAAAACCCAACCAATAAACTGGGAGTTAGTCGCGACGTTACCGAGCGGATTGAAAACCGGCGACAACTTCAGCAGACTAACCGTGAATTAGACGCTTTTGTTTCCACCGTCTCACACGATTTACGTTCCCCCCTTACCCCGTTAATTGGTTTCGCCGATCTCCTTGATGAGCGTTATAGCGACCAACTAGATGACATTGGTCGGGAATCTATCGCCGAAATTAAAAAAACCGCTGAAAAGATGAAGGACCTACTAGAAGGGCTGTTATCATTATCCCGAGTTGGACAGTTAAAATTCCCCGACCAACCAATTAACGCTACCTCCATGGCAGAAGATGCAATGTTGGAATTAGCTGATAAAATTTTAGAGCTTAGGGCCAAAATAACCATTGAGAAACTACCCAAAGCATTAATCCCAGAGCCTCTACTAACCGATCTATTTCGCAACCTTTTAGCGAATGCACTAAAGTACGCTGGCAGTCACGACCCACACATTGAAATTATTGGGCAAAAATTTGCAACCAGAGTACGCTACAAGGTTATAGATCACGGGCTGGGGATCGATGACAGTGAGCACGAATCTATCTTTGAACCATTCAATCGCGGCAGCAATATCGCTGGACAGGCGGGTACGGGAATAGGCTTAGCGACAGTGGCAAAAATTGCTCGGGTCGCTGGTGGCAGTGCTTGGGTAGAAAATACTCCAGGGGGTGGAGCAACATTTATTATCGATTTACCGGCGCCTTAATGAACTAATCATGGGGGTAAATTCTACTGCTGTTGTTGGCTTACTAAATAGATACCCCTGCCCCTGTTGGCAGCCATTTGTTAGCAAAAATTCGCGCTGATCTTCTTCCTCAATCCCCTCCGCAATGACATTAAGATTCATATTACGTGCTAAGTCAATTATTGATGTTGCAATTGCAGCATCACTTTGATTGGTAGTTATTTCTGCAACAAAAGATTGATCAATTTTTAAATTATCGATAGGAAAGCGTTTTAAATAAGCTAGAGACGAATAACCAGTACCAAAATCATCAATGGAAAGCTGTACCCCTAACTCATGGAGTTCCTTCATAGTGTCTATGGCAGTTGTAACGTCGTGCATCAAGACACTTTCGGTTATTTCCAAGTCGAGATAACAGGCTTCAAGTCCCGTCTCTTGCAACACCAGCTTAACCATTTGCGCTAAATCTTTTTGCCGAAACTGCCGTGGTGACATATTGACCGAAATACGAATCGGTTCAAGTCCAGCTTTTTGCCAAGCTCGATTCTGGGCACAAGCAGTACGCAATATCCACTCACCCATTTTGACAATAAGCCCAGTATCTTCTGCCATCGGAATAAAATCTACCGGAGATATCATTCCAAGTTCTGGGTGGTGCCAGCGCATCAGAGCTTCTGCACCAATAACGTTGCCACTGTTAAGGTCAATTTGGGGTTGATAATGTACCACCAAATGACCATGACTTACGGCATGACGAAGTGCCCCCTCAAGACCCAGCAATTCACTAGCCCGAGCATTAATGTCGCTCGTATAAAAATAATAACTGTCTCGGCCTTGCTCCTTAGCTTTATGTAGAGCAGCATTAGCACTTTTGAGTAGAGCACTTTCACTTTCGCCATCTTGAGGATAAAGACTTACGCCGACACTAGCGGTTACGACTAACTCGTAACCATGCAATTTAATTTCTTGCGCCAACGTTTGTCTAATCTCTTCCGCAATCATAATTACATTTTTTACATCGGGAATTTTATCGAGCAAAACAGCAAATTCGTCACCACCAAGTCGAGCAACAGTATCAACATCACGAATACAGTGTTTAATCCGCTCGGCAACAATGCACAAAAGGCGATCACCCAATTCGTGACCGAGAGAATCATTTATTTTTTTAAACCGATCTAACCCTACAAACAGTATTGCTACTTTGTGTTGATCCATGCGTGCCATGGAAATCGCTTGCTGCAATCGATCACGAAACAATTGTCGGTTTGGCAAAGCAGTAAGGGTGTCGTGGTAGGCTAAAAACTCTAGATGATTTTGATTTTCACGTAGTTGCTGCTGCGATAATTCGCGTTCCATTTCTGCACCAACCCTAGCGGCCATAATGGCTAGAACATCTTGAGCACGCTCCATTCGGTTAATCGGATTACGAGAAATAACACTAATAACTCCAATCACATTATCATTATGATCAAGAACTGGTGCCCCTACATAGCCTTGCGCTTGCAATTGCTTAAAGATTGGATTGTCTGGATATTTTTCCAAAATTTCATTATCAAATGAACAAATTTTTTCTTTAGCAACTAATTCACATGGGGTATTAGTAATTTGAAAGTTATGGTCAGAAATAAAGTCGCCATCAAGCATGGTTGCCATGGAAACAATATCTCCATTTGTACCGCCAACTAAGCGGCCAACAATTGCACAATCAGTATCAAACCACTGGCATAGCTTTTCTGCAATATGCTGATAACAATCTTGCCCAAGATAACCAATTGTACTTTCTACCAAAGACTGCATTGCCGTTTCAATTTGTCTTAGGGTAGTTATGTCTTGAATCGTTCCTACTAACCCGGCCATTTCACCTTTGCGATTAAACAGGGGAGCCTTATTGTAGAGGACATCAAGGGTACGCCCATCGGGGTAAAAAATTTGATTTTCGTAGGTAGTAGACTGCTGGGTAGAAAACACCTTGTCATCTTGAAGGGCGCCGATTTCTGAACGTTTAAAATGGAAAACATCATCAACCGTTTTACCAACTAAATCGGCACGTGAGACACCAGAAATATCTTCATAACTTTTATTGCAGCCCAAATAATGGCCCTGCACATCTTTATAAAAGACTGGACTGGGGATTGCGTCTAAAAGGCTTTGTAAAAAGTGGTACTCTTCCAAGCGCTGTTTTTCAATAGTTAAACGCTCTAACTCTGCCGAAGCACGCAACGCAATCATATGCAGAGCAGTTTCAATTAATGGGAGATTTGGTATTTTCCGCCGACTAAACACCGCCAATGGCCCAATAGCAACCCCGGCAGAACTCACCAGTGGCAAACCTACATAGCTTTCAACTTCCATTTGAATAGCGAGGTGATCGAGGGGAAAATGGTCAATGAGATTATGCGGATAACGCTGATAGCCATTTTTCACGACTTCATCGCAGGGGGTATTGATAATCTCAAAATCGAAATTATCGGTAATGCTGCCGTCAGCATAAACGGCAACAGTTCTAACTATATTGCGCTTATCGGAAGTGAATTGACCAATAAAAGCATAATCAGCATCAGCAATTTGCGCTAGCTTGGTGGTCAGTACTTCAAAGAATTTTTCACCAACCAACCCAACTAAATCGTCACAGAGATTACGCAAAAGCGATTCATTATCATCAGAAGATATTATTTTAGGCATTAACAGTATTCTTTTGCCGCTTACGGCATTATCCCCCCCAAAATAAATCTTGTTAATACACATTGCGACAGATGAGCTTTATGTAAAAAATCTAGACGGTATTAAACAAGAGCACTAAACGTGAGCATTATCACAAACAATCGATTTAGTTTCAACTTTAATTTTAGATAAATATAAGTAATACCAGGATCTTAACTTTTGGGCATTAGTAAACCCCATGCATATTCACTATTTATAAGGCTAGAGCAAGCGATTGACTAAATTATCGTTATGCCCTATGCTTGTCACTACGTACTAGTACAATAGTACGTAGTGACATAAATACTACTTATAGCCCAACCAACTTGGAGAGTTTACAATGAAAAGAATTCTTGGATTAGTTTTTTGCATAATGCTGGCTTTGCCCCTAGCTGCTACAGCAGAAACAATTAAGCTTGGTGCCTTTTTTGACCTTTCTGGTCGTGCTGCATTTATCGGCACACCAACCAAATTAGTTGCCGATATGGCCGTAAACAAAATCAATGCCGAAGGTGGCATCAATGGCAAAATGATAGAGCTAGAAATTGCCGATACCGAAGCAAATCCAGCGAAAACAGCTTCAATTGCCAAAAAGTTTATCTATAAGGATAAAGTTGTCGCTATTATTGGGCCAACCCTAACCGACACTGGCATGAACGTTAAAAAGGTAGCCGACAAAGGTGAAATACCAATCTTTATGACCGTTGGTGGCGATCCAGTTATCATGGGGGGTAAATTTGGCCCCTATAAATGGGTATTTAAATCACCGCAACGTTCCAGCATTGCGGTAAAGCGGATGTTCAACTACCTCAAAGAAAAGAACTTAACCAAAGTTGCTCTCCTTTCTGCTGCAGATGGCTTTGGTAAAGATGGTGCCCGCTGGATGAAAAAACTAGCCCCAGAATATGGCATTGAACTATTAGCCCATGAATCGTTTGGTACTCGTGATACCGACATGACTGCACAACTAACCAACGTAAACAACAGCAAGCCACAAGCAATACTAGTCTGGACCATTGGCCCAGCAGGTTCGATCATTGCTAAAAACGCAGTACAGCTTGGAATTGAGCTACCACTATTCCAATGCCACGGCTTGCCAGATCCAAAATACATTGAATTAGCAGGTACCGCCAGTGAAGGCAATCGGATGCCAGCAACCAAATTGATGGTAGCCGACGAACTTCCAGACAACGATCCACAAAAACCGGTAATTCAAGAGTTTATCAAACTGTACAAAGAGCAGGGTTATGACAAGCAATTCCCCATCAATACCCATTCTGGATATGCTTGGGACGCTATCATGATTGTTGCTAACGCAATTAAAAAGGTTGGAACCGATGCAGAAGCACTACGCGCAGAGATAGAGCAAACTAAAAACTATGTTGGTATCTCAGGAACCTACAACCTTACAGCCGAAGACCACAATGGCTTGGATGTAGACTCAATGGTAATGGTACAGGTTAAAGATGGTAAATTCGTCTTAGCTGATTAATTTCAAGCAGAACCAGTCAACAACAATTCAAAGAGCCTTTCGTGATCACGGAAGGCTCTTTTTTGTTTCCATCATTGACCGCCAGATAACAAAGTGCTACCACTTTACTGCAAATAAAAAGCAGTACCTTCCTCAACTTTGCAGACAATGAGTCACAATGGCCAGCCCAAACCGCAACCACTTCAAACTCTATAAAACTGAAGCGCTATCCCTAATCGCACTAGCCACACCAATTCTGGCGGCGCAATTATCACAACAAGCACTAGCTTTCGTTGATACAGTAATGGCTGGCCGAGTCAGTCCCACCGACTTGGCAGGGGTTGCTGTTGGAGGAAGTATCTGGGGGCCAATATTTTTATTTCTATATGGTGTTCTACTCGCCATCACCCCAATAGTTGCACAACTTCATGGCGCAGGCAAAACTGCGGAAACCGGCCCCCAAACACGGCGCGGACTCATTACCGTTATGCCGCTAGTCTTTATCGCCATCTTAGTATTGCGTAACGCCGACTATATTTTCACAAAGATGTCAGTAGACCCGCAAATTGCTATTATCGCCAGCGAATATCTCAAAGCTATCTCCTGGGGATTACCCGCTATTGCGATATTTTTTCTATTGCGAAATCTAAGTGAAGGGCTAGGGCTAGCACGTCCAAGTATGTTAATTGGCTTAGCAAGCATTCCAGTTAATATAGCTTGCAACTACGTTTTTATTTATGGAAAACTCGGCTTACCCGCTATGGGTGGCGTTGGCTGTGGCTGGGCCTCTACCATAAGTCTATGGTTTATGTGCAGCTGCATGCTCATAACTATTTGGCGCATCCGTCGTTATAGCAAAACCAATTTTTTCAACTTATCCAAACACTACCAAGGTGAAAAAGGGGCGCAACTACTACGCCTTGGTCTACCAATAGGATTAGCACTACTGGTTGAAGCAAGTATTTTTGCGATGATTGCCCTGTTTTTATCACCACTAGGGGCAATTACCGTCGCTTCACACCAAATTACCCTCAACTACTCATCGATGGTTTTCATGATTCCACTGAGCTTATCTTCGGCCATCACCATTCGGGTTGGATATGCCATCGGCCGGCAACGCTACGATCGCGCCAACTTGACTAGTAAAGTTGGACTTTGCCTAAATATAGCCGTGGCGATAATAACTGCAGCATTCACCCTAATTTTTGCTAACCACATTGCCGGAATCTACACCAACGATTCGCAGGTTATTACCATCGCTGTCACCCTACTGTACCTGAATGCTTTCTACCAAATACCCGACGCCATACAGGTAGGAGCCGCTGCAGCTCTACGCGGACACAAAGACACAAGGGTCCCATTAATAATGGTAGTAATAGCTTACTGGATAATTGGAATGCCATTAGGATACAGCTTAGCGTTAACCGACTTTTGGGGTGACCCGATTGGGGCGAAAGGGTTCTGGATAAGCTTGATTATTGGATTGAGTGTTGCAGCGGCACTGCTGGGTATTAGGTTGCGGAAAAAAAAAAAAAAAAAGGATTTAGTTGCTACGGTTTGATAA
>JADGED010000091.1 GCA_016744555.1 Desulfuromonadaceae bacterium | reverse complement strand
ACTTAGAGCAGCAGAAGAGCACATTAGCTTTGATTTTAAATACCCATATGCATCAGGATCATTGTGCCGGTAATGCCGAATTGAAACGTCTGACCGGATGTTTGATTGTCGGTGCCGATAAGCGCATTCCAGGGGTAGATATTGTTTTGAACGGAGAAAAAACTTTAGCCGCAGCGTTGCCAGCTGAATTTATCTCTTTATCTACTTCTATAACGATTTATTATACTCCAGGTCACACCCTTGGGGATTGCTGTTATTATCTAGGTCCTAAAGGAAATTTTTCTGGGGCACTGTTTAGTGGTGATGTCTTGTTCTCGGGTTGCTGTGGGCGTATTTTTGAAGGGACAATGGCACAGATGTTTGATTCATTACAACAATTGAAAGAATTGCCAACAGAAACGCTACTCTATTGTGGCCATGAATATTCATTAAGCAACTATCGCTTCGCAGCACAAATTGAACCAGAATCTAAGCTTGTTGCTAATAAATTACGGCAATTGCAATTACAACGAGATCGTAATGAAGCGACTATTCCAGTATCTTTGCATAATGAATTATGTACAAATCCATTTTTGCGTACTGCTGATCCCGCATTACGGGATGCCTTGCAAATGCAGGATGCAACAGAACTTGAAGTTTTTACTAAATTGCGAACTTTAAAAAACGAGTTTTAATTTAATCAATAGGGGAGTACCATTTTATGCAAGCATTGGTTAAAAAGGAATCTACGCCGGGATTATGGTTGGAAGAGGTGCCTGAACCGGAAGTAGGGATTAATGATGTTCTGATAAAGGTTAAGCGAACGGCTATTTGTGGCACCGATATGCATATTTATAATTGGGACGCTTGGGCACAAAAAACTATCCCTGTCCCTATGGTGGTTGGTCACGAATTTGTAGGTGAAATTGTTGCGGTAGGTTCCAATGTCATCGATTTTAGTTCCGGACAAATTGTTTCTGGTGAAGGGCATGTTGTTTGTGGGCGTTGTCGTAATTGTATGGCCGGTAGGCGCCATCTGTGTGCTCATACCAGTGGCGTTGGGGTTAATCGACCCGGTGCTTTTGCCGAATTTGTCTCTTTGCCTATGTCTAACGTTTGGGAGCATAGCTCCGACATTGACCTCGATGTAGCAGCAATGTTTGATCCGCTGGGTAACGCTGTTCACACTGCATTGCAATACGACCTTCTGGGCGAAGATATCCTTATAACTGGTGCTGGTCCAATTGGCGTTATGGCTGCTGCTGTATGTCGTCATGCTGGAGCGAGACATATAGTAATTACCGATATCAACCCTAAGCGTTTAGAATTAGCGATGACGATGGGGGCAACTTATGGAGTAGATGTTAACCGTGAGAGTATTGCCGATGTACAAAAGAAGTTAGGAATGGCCGAGGGCTTCGATGTTGGATTAGAGATGTCTGGAAATCCGGCAGCGCTCAGGGATCTAATCTCACATATGTGTCATGGTGGTAAAATTGCTATGCTTGGGATACCCGGTGGTGATGTTGCTATTGATTGGAATACCGTCATTTTTAATATGCTGACTATAAAAGGCATTTATGGCCGCGAGATGTACGAGACATGGTACAAAATGTCGGTAATGATTGAATCTGGGTTAGATTTATTGCCGGTTATTACTCATCGGTTAAATTATACGGAATTTGAACAGGGGTTTGCTGCAATGAATGCTGGTGATGCAAGTAAGGTGATCTTGAATTGGGAGCATTGAAATAATTAGTTTTGGTCGGGTTTACGTTAATATCTTGGGTCTTTTGGGTAAAGGAGAGGTGCTGTGTACGGTAACTTTCAAGAGTATTTAAATGGTGAACTTAGTGCTATAGAATCTGCCGGTTTATATAAACGTGAACGTTTGATTACTACGCCACAAAGTGCCCACGTAGGAGTTAATAGTAGTTCTGAGGTGCTTAATCTCTGTGCTAATAATTATCTTGGTATGTCGCAACACCCAGAAGTTAATGCAGCTGCCAAGGACGGTGTCGATAAATGGGGATTTGGTATGTCATCGGTACGCTTTATTTGTGGTACCCAAACGCTGCATAAGCAACTTGAAGACAAGCTCAGCGACTTTTTAGTTACAGATGATACTATTTTATATCCATCTTGCTTTGATGCTAATGGTGGCTTGTTTGAAACCCTGCTAACCGAAGCAGATGCAGTTATTTCTGATGAACTCAATCATGCTAGCATTATAGACGGAATACGTTTGTGTAAGGCAAAGCGTTACCGTTATCGTAATTGTGATATGGATAATTTGGAAAAACAATTACAAGCTGCAGATAATAACGGTGCACGGTTTAAGTTGATTAGCACCGATGGTGTTTTCTCCATGGATGGCTATATTGCTAAGGTCGACGAAATCTGCAATTTGGCAAAGAAATACAATGCCTTAGTTCATGTTGATGATTCTCATGCAACTGGTTTTATCGGTGCTGAAGGGCGTGGTACCCACGAATATCGTAACTGTATTGGCAAGGTAGATATTATTACTGGTACTTTAGGCAAAGCACTTGGTGGCGCCGGTGGTGGATTTACCAGCGCGCGCAAAGAAATTGTAGACTTATTGCGGCAACGTTCGCGCCCTTATTTATTCTCTAATACCGTTGCTCCGCCAGCAGTTGCCGGAGCAATAAAGGCGCTGGAACTTGCATGTGAATCGAGTCATTTGCGGGATAAATTGCGAGAAAATACCGAAACTTTTCGTGCAGGACTAGAGACTTATGGTTTTGAATTGTTGCCTGGCGAACACCCCATTGTTCCGGTGATGTTGCATGATGCCGCTATTGCGAGTAAGTTTGCCGATAAAATGTTGGCTCAAGGGGTTTTTGTGGTAGCATTTTCCTATCCAGTAGTTCCTCAAGGTAAGGCACGGATTAGAACTCAAATGTCGGCGGCATTAAGTCGTGCCGACCTTGATTTTGCAATTGATGCCTTTGGGCGAGTAAAGCAACAATTATAGATTTCTGTTAAATTTGTAGATAGCTTTTTTACCCCTTTATATAAGTTTTGAAATAATTTATGCCAATTACTACAGTTACTACAACACCTCTAAAGATTGAGGATTGGGGGTTGACTGAATATCAACCTGCATTTGATCGACAAGTTGCTATGGTACAACAGCAATTAGGTGGGCAAGGGCAAGATACTTTAGTGCTGGTTGAACATCCTGCAACGGTTACGCTTGGGCGTCGTGCAACTGCTGCTGATTTGCACTCTTCATCATCAAGCTATCAAGAACGTGGAATTACCCTGCAGAAGATTAATCGGGGGGGATTGGCAACTGCACATGAAGCTGGGCAATTGGTTGTATATCCAGTTATCCGATTGAAAAAAAAGGATTTACGTTGGTATGCAGATCAATTTCTTAAGGTTGTGGTTAGTTTGTTAGCCGAGTATGGCGTTGAAGGTTACCTGAAGGATGGTGAGCCTGGTGTATGGGTTGATGGGCGTAAAATCTGTAGTTTTGGCATTGCTCTGAAAAAATGGGTCTCTTGCCACGGGATAGCTTTGAATATTAATAATAATCTTGAAGTTTTTACGACCATAGTTCCTTGTGGTCGACCTGCCGAAGAGGTTACATCGTTAAGCCTTGAACTTGGGTGTCAGATTGATATGGACGCAATTAAGAGTTCCTTTGTCACGTTATTTTGTAGTTATTTTGATTATCATGATAGTCAGTTTGATTTGTGTAAGCCATTAATATAAAAAATATTTACTTTTTGGAGGAGAATATATGCAGTGTCACGAGGTTGATTACAATATTGTTGGTGATGATATGCAAATGGTTCAAGTAGAATTGGATCACAATGAAACTGTAGTGGCTGAAGCAGGCGCTATGACCTATATGGAAGAGGGGATAACTTTCGAAGCACGGATGGGCGACGGTTCAGAACCGGATCAAGGTTTGTTTGGTAAGTTGATTGGAGCTGGAAAGCGTGCATTAACCGGTGAGTCAATATTTATGACCCATTTTACCAATCAGGGTGGTGGTAAACAACATGTTGCTTTTGCTGCCCCTTATCCAGGAAAAATTATCCCTCTCGACCTTGCTACAATTCGTGGCAATGAAATTTTATGTCAAAAAGACGCTTTTCTTTGTGCTGCGCATGGAACGGAAATTGGAATTGCATTTCAACGTAAGCTTGGTACAGGTTTTTTTGGTGGTGAAGGATTCATTTTACAGCGTTTACGTGGCGATGGTATGACTTTTATGCATGCTTGTGGAACTATTGTTGAGCGTGAGTTAAAAGGTGAAACCTTAAGGGTTGATACCGGTTGTTTGGTCGCATTTGAGCCAAGTGTAGAATATAACATTGAACGTGCCGGCAATTTAAAGAGTATGTTCTTTGGTGGTGAAGGCCTGTTTTTAGCAACTTTGCGCGGAACCGGTAAGGTTTGGTTACAGAGTTTACCTTTTAGTCGTCTTGCCGATAGAATAATAGCCCATGCTCCAACTACAGGTGGTTCACAAAAAGGTGAGGGGTCATTATTGGGCGGTATTGGTAGAATGCTTGATGGTGATTGATTAATTTTAAGTTTGATTTGTAAATTGTAATAATTTACTAAAAAAGAGGTATTATTTACCTGTTCAGTTGTGCTAAATTCCTTACTATTAAAAAATTGTTATGAGGAATTGCGTAGGAGTTATCCATGACCACAGATTTTAAAACCGTTGTTAGCACAATAAAAGATTTACCACCGATGCCAGCTGTTGCGGTTAAGGTACTGGAACTACTTAACGATCCAAATGTAAATTATCAAAAATTGGGTGAAGCAATCTCTAGTGATCCTGCTGTTTCAGCGCGGATGCTAAAGGTCGCTAACTCAGCTTTTTATAGTATGAAGCGGCAAATAAAAACACTCGATCATGCTATTGCTATAGTCGGAGAACGGACACTGCGTAGTTTGGTTCTTGCGGCAAGCCTTGAAGGGATGAATAAAACCTACGGTTTATTGGAAAAAATGTTGTGGGAAGACTCCATGGGCTGCGCCATTGGCAGCCGAATCTTAGCCCGCAAATTTTCATCGGCTGATCCGGAAGAAGCTTTTTTAGCTGGTTTGTTTCGCCGCCTTGGTTTGATAGTTATGAACTTTAGTGATCCTGATGCTTATCGTTCTTTGGCAGAAACTGTGTATGCTGAGGGTGGTAGTATTGCAGAATATGAAGGACAATTTTTCCCTTATGCCCATACAGTTGTCGGTGCAGCGGTATTGGATAAGTGGAAATTTGCCCGTTTCTTTGTTATGTCCACTCTCCATTATGAAGATTTAAAGATTGCAGTCGATGAGGAAGAGAATGGAGAAGCTTTATTACAGTTAACTGCTACAGTTAATTTATCTGGTCAGGTATGTAGGAAGTTAGGAATTGGTCAGCGTGAGCCCGATGAAGAGCTTGATTTGATGCAGTGCCCAGGGGCGCAAGTTCTAGGTCTAAGCAAAGAGGATGTTCAAAGTGCTTTAGAAGAGGTAGATGAAGTTTTTACTGCTAATAGAGATTTCTTTATCGGTTAAATTTATTTTTTACAACTTTTTGATTCAATTAAAAAAGGGAGGCAATTTAGCCACCCTTTTTTAATTTTAAGACGCAGTATCGGCATACTATGAAAGAAAGAATAGATAAATTACTCGTCCAGCGTGGTTTGGTGATTTCTCGAGATCGTGCGAGAGCATTGATCCTAGCCGGTAAAGTTATTGTCGATGATCACCGCATTGACAAAGCTGGTGCGCAAGTGGATGTAGATGTAGAATTACGACTAAAAGGGACAGATATTCCTTATGTTTCAAGAGGTGGTTTGAAACTAGAGCATGCTATGATTGAATTCGATATAGACGTTAAAGGGTTGATTGCTATTGATGTCGGTGCTTCAACTGGTGGGTTTAGCGATTGTTTACTCCAGCGTGGAGCTAAAAAAGTTTATGCTGTAGATGTTGGTTATGGTCAGTTAGCATGGAAACTGCGCGAAGACTCAAGGGTTGTTAACCTCGAGCGCTGCAATATTCGCCAATTGACCTCAGACCAGTTAGATGAATTACCATCTTTTGCAGTAATTGACGCATCATTTATTTCTTTAGCTAAAGTTCTACCCAATACCCTCAATTTATTAAGCTCAATGGGTACTGTTGTCGCTCTTATTAAGCCTCAATTTGAAGTTGGTAGAGGGCAGGTAGGCAAGGGTGGTGTTGTAAAAGATCGACAGTTGCACGATAAAGTTGTAGAACAAATATGTACTTTAGGCGAAGAACTTAACTGTAGTGTTTTGGGAACTGCTGAAAGCCCCATTCTTGGACCTAAGGGGAATCGTGAATTTCTCATTTATTTACAGAAAAATAGTTAGATATAACATGTGATTTTTGTTACAGTTTGCCTATCTATACAGGGAGTTAGCGGTGGAATCAGATTGCCTATTTTGTAAAATTGTAGCTGGAGAAATTCCTGCAACAATTCATTATGATGATGAAAAGTTGATCGTGTTTGAAGATATCGATCCTAAAGCCCCACATCATTTATTGATTGTCCCTAAAAAACATATACGCTCAGCGGTTGAATTAACTGAGCAAGATAATGAACTAGTTGGCCATATCTATCAGGTCGCTGCTAAGGTTGCTACTGATATGGGATTTGCAGATGCTGGATTCAGAGTAGTTAATAACTGTAATGAAGATGGTGGCCAAGTTGTTTGGCATATCCATTTTCACCTTTTGGGAGGGCGTAAACTCACTTGGCCTCCGGGATAACTTTATTAGGGTTGCATATTTATGGCAGAGTTTGACAAACAAACAGAAACGCGCTTGATGACCGATATTATGGAGTTATTGGTTACCCATTATGGTGCTGAGCTCTCAGATGATGCCCTAGATCGAGAGATTGATAGAGTTGAGCAGGCATTTAGCGATGCTCGTTCTTCCCATGAAGGGCAAATGCGTAAGTCTGGTGAACCCTATGTTTTTCACCCTTTACGAGTAACCCACTTAGCGGCAAGGCATTGGATGGATTTCCCTTCTGTGATTGCGGCTTTGTTGCATGATGTCGTTGAGGATACTCCGGTTACCTTAGAAGATGTTCGTGATAAGTATGGTGATGAGGTAGCTCATTTGGTTGATGGTTTGACCAAGGTACAATCTAAGATCATGAGTAGTGATGATCTTAAAAAAGAGACTTATAAAAAAACCATGCTGGTAGCAATTGATGATATCAGAGTATTATGCCTTAAGTTTTGGGATCGGATCGATAATTTACAAACTATAGACGCTTTATTGCCGCACAAACAGAAGTTGATTGCTGAAGAGACCCGTAAAGTTTATGTCCCCCTTGCCCAACATCTTGGTATGGGTTATGTCGCAACTCAGCTAGACTCCCTTTCAGCTGCACTTTTATATCCCCGTAGAGCAAATGGCTATAAACAATTAGTGGCCGAACAGCAAGAATCAACGGTTGATTTTTTGCGCAAAATTAAAGGCAAAATAGTTAATAGCTGTGAACAGCAGAAGTTAGATGTTTTTGTAAAAGACCGTTGGCGGCCTTTTTCCGTTGCGTCTGTCCATTCTAAGCAACTTGGTTTTTCTGCTTTATATACGTTAGAAGTGCAAGTTAATCGAACTATGGATGCCTATATGTTTCTTGGCATTTTGCATAGCTTGTTTCCACCTATACCTGGAAAATTGCGCGATCATGTTAATTCGAGTTCCAAGCATGGTTACCAAGCATTGAAAACTACAGTTCAAGCTGATGAACTACGGTTGCGTGTAGAAATTACAACTAGAAAGCTAGCAAGATTCAATGAATCTGGTGTTCTTGCACCGGGTTTCAAATTTCGGCATCGTCATTTTCAGTTTTTAATGCGTTCACTGATGGATGGTGAGTCGGCATTTGATACTGAGTCATTACGTTTGGCTTCTGCCACTATCCAAGTCTATACACCGCAAGGTGAGATGAAAACGTTGCCAGAGGGTAGTAGTATCCTCGATTTTGCATTTGATATTCACGACAAGCTTGGATTACATGCACGGCGTGGACAGATAAATGGACATACAAGGCAACTTAAGACCCGTTTGCTTGATGGCGATCAGGTTATGGTTGAAACATCTGATAACCCAGAAGTTTTACCGAAGTGGCTTGAGTGGGCAATAACCCCTCGAGCACGTAATAGTATTCGCCGTTATTTGCGTAATCGGGTTCGAGAAGCTTAATTTAATGTAGGAGTTTGCTTGTGTTTAGAAAAATATTAATAGCAGTTTTATTATTTATGTTGCTTGCAGTTACGCATGGTTATGCAAACCAAGTTAATGCTTTTATTTATCATCGTTTTGATGAAACGCGTTATCCATCTACCAACATTTCTGCTGCAGTTTTTACCGAGCAACTTGAATATATTAAACAAAATGATATTGAAGTTATCTCCTTACGTGAAATTGTCGCACGGTTGATTACTGAAGAAGATCTTCCTAAGCATGCAGTTGCCATTTGTGTGGATGATGCGTTTCGATCTTTTTACGATGTTGGTATGCCAATAATTAGAAAGTACGAAATTCCTGTTACTCTATTTGTAAATACTGCTGCAATTGGTAGTAATGGCTATCTTAGTTGGGACGAGCTTCGTGAACTTGCAGCGGAAGGGGTAGAGATTGAAAACCATACTGACTCTCATCCCTATTTAGTTGAAGCCAAAGAGGGGGAAACCTTTTCACAATGGCAGCAACGAATTAAGGCCGATATTGTAAAGTCACAACAATTATTTGAGCAAAACTTAGGCGTACTACCAACTTTATTTGCCTATCCATATGGAGAATATTCAGTAGAAGCTGTGGATATTATTAAAGAGCTTGGTTTTAGTGGTGCTTATGCACAACAATCTGGGGTGATTTCAAGATTTAGTAACCTTTATGCTTTACCAAGGTTTCCTATGGGGGGACCGTTTGCAACAATGGCTGGCTTTAAAAGTAAGTTAAAAATGCAACCATTGCCAGTAGTAGAAAGTATACCTTTTGATCCCGTAGTTGGTGTTAATCCTCCTGAGTTAAGTATTAACCTTGCAGGTAAATCTATTTCTCCTAGTCGGTTCAATTGTTTTGTCCAAGGAGAAAATGCTTGCTGGGTCGTAGGTGATGAGGAAAAGGGTGATGGGTGGTATAAGGTAGTTGCCGAGAATCCATTAACCGG
>JADGED010000090.1 GCA_016744555.1 Desulfuromonadaceae bacterium | reverse complement strand
CATCTAACATCTCATTTAAGTTATGTTTGAACTGATCCATATTCAAGGACACCAAACAATCACTGATTTTACTTCCATTGCACCCATATTTTACAGATGGAACACAATCTCAATTTGCCTAAACTTCATTATCTTTTTTTCATTTTATATATTTCCAAAACGTATATTGTGAATATAGTTTCGCAATAACATAACCTCTCCAGCCATCCAAAAAACCAAGCTTAAAAAAATAAATCTTCATAAATGTCCAAAAAGGATTAAACAAAGCTTTAGTTGTATTTTCCTTGTGGTTTAAGCTGGAATATTTGTTTTGTTTAGTTATAAATTCTTCGATATTTTCATAAGCATAATGCAACATATGATGTTTAAGGTTTGCAGTACTTTCCCTAGTAACAACCCTCTCGTGCACCGCATCATCACTAAACATCGCAAATTTTTTATTAAAAAACCGAAGATTACGATCTGGGTACAATCCGCAGCGCTTAATTGGCTTACCAAAAAAATAATTGAGTCTAGCAACAAAATACCCTTTATGCACAGCATCTAGAGCTGTTATTTCATCCTTTAATTCATCAGTTATAATTTCATCACTATCTAGAACAAAAACCCAATCGTTCGTACATAAATCGACGCCAAATTGCTTTTGCTTACCAAAACCTAACCACTCTTGAAGCACTATTTTTGTGTTTTTAAAAGTGCGGGCAATACTCACTGTATTATCAGATGAACCAGAATCAACGATAATCACTTCATCAGCAAAAGCACATGATTTAAGTACATCTAATAGATATTTCTGTGAATTAAAAGTTAGTATCATTATTGATATTTTCATTAATACACCAACCTAAAAGCTATGAGAACAGCATAAGAAACAATGTCAATAAGTTCAGCTAGCTGGAAAAACTTCTGATTCAATAAGGTCACAAAGGATATGGATAATAGCTAAATGCGCTTCTTGGATATAAGGAGTTTCATTGACCGGTACTATCAATGGCTGATCAACGAGAGAGGCAATCTCACCACCATCACGACCCAACATAGCAACGGTTTTGCAATCTAACTCTAGCGCTAACTCAAGTGCACTAAGTACATTCGTTGAGTTCCCGCTAGTAGATATCCCAATAACCACATCTCCGCTTTTAGCTAAAGCTTCGACCTGCCGACTAAATACTTGATCGTAACCAAAATCATTGGCTACAGCTGTAAGAATAGAAGTGTCGGTTGTTAATGCAATGGCAGGAAGAGCTGCTCGATTTTTTAAGAACCTACCAACTAGTTCTGCGGCGAAATGTTGGGCATCTGCTGCAGACCCACCATTACCCATAACAAGTATTTTGTTACCATTTTTAAGTGCATTACAAAGCAGCTTTGCACAGTTTTCAATATCCTCACTCATAGGGATAACTGACTGCTGAAAAACTTCAATGTGCCTCATAATATTTAAATTAATTTTTTCCCGCATAATTAACCTTTCAAGGGTAAATCTGTACCAATTTCCATTATCGCACTATATGCAACATCAACAGTTATTGATGCAGCACACTCAGCGTCTTTTTCACATTGCTTACGCTGGCAATTAACACAACTAAAAGGGGTTTGCAACAAAATATGGTTAGCACCAACCGGACCACTGTAGGAAGAATCAGTAGATCGATACATTGATACTGTCGGTGTTCCCAAAGCTGCAGCAATATGAACTGGCCCAGTGTCACAGCCAACAACCAGATTAACATGATCGAGCAATGCAACTAATTCTGGTAAACTTCCTCGAGGCCAAACAATTGCGTACCCATCCGTAGCCATAGAAATTGCCATAGCGGCGTCATGCTCTTCTTCATTTCCCCAAGTTAACAAAAGAGCAGCATTACAATTATTGCGTAATTTGCACGCTAGTTGACACCAATTTTCAAGACTCCATAATTTTGTTTGCCAAGTAGTACCGTAATTTAGCACCACAATTGGACGATCCAATAAATCAAGTTTCTCAAGTTGTTGCTTAACCAAAGCTCGAGCAGCTGAAACAACATGCAAAGGACCCGCTAACCTGATATCTAAACCGTTAGGAAGAGCTGCTTTTACTACAGCTAAAGCGCGTTGAGAAATATGGTGTTCGGCAGAGTTAATACCAATGCGGTGACTAGTTGCAAGGATGTTTGGCCACTCACGAACCAGCCGACGTTCAAAACCATATTTGTCATTACCACGGCTCAACAAAGTAAAAAAGCCACTTTTGCTATTACCCTGCAAATCGAAAACAAAATCGTAATGTTCTTGGCGTAATTTCTTAGCAAATTTAAAGACAGCACGAAACATTGAAATAATCGGCATTTTCCGCCAACGTTTAGTCTTTAACGGAATGACTTGATGAAGCAACGGATGTCCTTCAAGGACCGAAGCAAACCCTTCTTCTACTAGCCAATCGATTTCAATTTGCGGACAAGTACTATGGAGATATGCTAATACTGGCAGAGAATGGATTACATCCCCCAAAGCGCTAACTTTGACGATCAAGACTTTCATCTAATCTCTTCTAACAATTGTGAGGCCGCAGCTACAACATCGGCAGCTGTTATTGCCGTCATGCAACGATGATCTGTCGGACATTGGCGTAATAAACAAGGAGCGCAATCAATTTGCTTACGTACTATCTTAACGTTTGCAGATGCTGGACAAGTAGTAGTGTGATCGGTTGGTCCAAAGACCGCCACAATAGGTGTGGAAAAAGCAGCAGCAACGTGCATTGGTCCAGAATCGTTAGTTACCAACAATCGACTTTTTGACAGCAGTGCCATCATCTCCCTAACCGAAGTTTTGCCGATCATATTTATTGGATCTACCTGCATTGCAGCAGCTATATCAGCACCAATTTCAACCTCACCGGGGCCACCAGTTAATAGGATTTTAGCACTAAACCTTTGAGCTAGTTCATCCCCAACAGCAGCAAATCTTTCTGGTAGCCAGCGCTTTGCCGAGCCATATGCAGCTCCTGGATTAATTGTAATGACGCTTTCTTCCTGCAGCACAGATTGTGCCCACTGCTCCTCTTCATAACTACAAGCAAGAGTAAGCTTACCATCCCCTCCGCTAATCCCTAGATGGGACAATAACCCCACATAATAATCTGTGTGATGCATCAATTTATCGGCAGCAGTCACCTTAACAGGATAATTAAGCAGTAATCGGCGCCCATCAGTTGTGTAGCCAGCCCTGCGAGAAATTAAAGAGAAACTGGCAATCAATGCAGCTTCGATTGCGTTTTGCAGCAATAAAGCGGCATCAAATCGCTCCGCCCTTACCTCTTTAAGCAAACGCATCATGCCTCGTGCACCTTGGTGCCAACCCTTTTTATCATAAACCATCACTCGATCAACACTAGGATGATTTTTAAATAATTCTGCTACCAATGGATTAGCCAGTAAAACAATTTCAGCCGCAGGGTAATGGCTACGCAGCGCAGCCAGTGCCGGCGTTGTCATTACTGCATCACCGATCCAATTAGTACTACGGACCAAAATCCGAGTTAACGATTCTGTCCCTAGTTGCCGTATCGCTGCCAATGTTAGCTCTCCACTGTTTTTGCTTCATCAAGTAACATAATCGGGATATCGTCACGAATCGGGTAACGTAACTTACATGCAAGACAAACGATAAACTCACTATCAGGAGCTATTTCCACCCCTTGTTTACATTTAGGGCAGGCTAAAACTTCTAATAATTCAGATTTTACAGTCATTTTCAACTCCATAATTTTGTAGATATTTTTCCAAACAACTCTTCTCCCGACTCAATTTCTATGTCCATACCAATTTGGTAACAAGGGAGATCAAACATATCAGCTCTGAGCTTCACACCGTCTTTTTCAGTTGTAATTAGTGCATCAACACTAACAGCAGCAGTTCTAATTTGTGCCAAAGTTGATTTGTTATAGCCATCATGGTCGGCAAAAGCTAGCTTACTTTCCGGTATTATACCAATATCAGATAGTGAAGAAAAAAAACTCTCTGGATTAGCAATACCTGCAAAGGCTAATAACTTTAAGCCAGTAAATTTAGCAACTGGTAATGTATTACCATCTAAATCAACAGCAAGTGAGGCTAATTTATGACAGCTATAGAAAGGTCTATAACCAAAGTGTAGCTCAGATCGTTTCTGTTTAGATCGAGTCATAAGAATATAATCTGCACGTTGCAACGACGGCGAGAATTCACGTAAATTTCCTGCTGGTAATGGCCACCCATTGCCTAAAGGCTTATTTGTATCGAGCAAAACCAAATCAACTGTACGCTTAACGGCTCTATGTTGAAATCCATCATCCAATATCACCACGTCGATATCACCACGAATCTCAACCGCCTTAATTCCAACAATCCGCTTTTTTGCAACAATAACCAAACATTGTCGATTGCGACGTGCAAGTAAGTATGGCTCATCACCACATTCTGCCGCAGACATCAAGAGACCATCAGCAGAAGAGACTACGCCAGCATCACCTGCAAAACTGCCAGAATAACCACGACTTATTATCGCTGGTCGTTTGCCTTGTTGAACCAACTGTTTTACCAACCAATCAACAACAGGAGTTTTTCCAGTACCACCTACAGCAATATTACCAACAGAGATTACCGGTAGAGCTGATTGGTAAGCACTAAACCAACCAAAGTCATAGCACCTATTTCGACACCAGCCGATAATCCCATACAAAAAAGCAATTGGTTTTAGTAGGTTAAACAATAATCGTTCGTAACGATTAGACCCACCAGTAGCAACTAATCGTGCATGCAATTCTACGATATTCATTACTTCAAAGCTTTGGATATATGTCGGATGGTTCGCTCTGTAGTACCGGCATTTTCAGCGATTAACGAGCTACCAGCAGCTCCCATTGCTCGAGAACGAACTGAATCATTTAGGATAATGACACTTTGTCGCACCAATTCTTGTTCAGTTTCAACCTTAACACCAGCTCCAGCGCGTATTAGTTTTGCGGAAATTTCTTTAAAATTGCTTACATGTGGACCAAATATAACTGGCTTAGAAAGCAAGGCCGCTTCCAACAAATTATGACCACCAATAGGGACAAGGCTACCACCGACAAAGACCAAATCGGCCAAGCTGTACAAGTCCATAACTTCCCCCAAGGTATCAACGAGTAAAACCTCGCCGGGGCCAATAAGATCATCTTCAGGACGCAACTCGCTCCGCAAATGACACGTAAAACCTGAATCTTGCAGTAAAGATTGAACCTCACGCTTTCGCTCAGGATGACGCGGTATTATTACCAATAATAATTGCCGATCTATTTGTGCGGCAACTTCTTGATAAGCTACAAGAATTTTCTTCTCTTCCTTATCATGAGTACTGCCAGCTACAAAAATTGCAATATTTTCAGGCAATCGATACCGTTTCTTGCACTTGTTAACTTGTTCAGAAGATACCTTTACAAGCTCGTGATCAAACTTGAGGTTACCAGTATTCTCAACTCGAACATCCGGTGCCCCGAGGGTAATAATGCGCTCTGCATCAGTTTGCGATTGCATACAAAAGGCAGTAAAACAATCTAAGATTGGATGTAGTAAAAACTTTAATCTTCTATACCGTGGGAAAGAACGATCTGAGATTCGCCCATTTACCATAATGAGAGGAATCCCGAGTAGATTAGCTTGGCGGGTAAAATTGGGCCATATTTCAGTTTCTACAATAACTATAAGCTCAGGGTTAACGGTAGAAATTGCTTTCCGAACGGCCCAAGAAAAATCAAACGGAAAAAACAGACAAAGATCAATCTCTTTATCTTTTAAAGCTATTGCATGACCAGTTTCGGTAACATTAGTAAGGAGAATTTTATACTCAGGATATTTGCTGCGCAACTGCTTAACCAACGGCATTGCTGCACGAGTTTCGCCAACTGATACAGCATGAATCCAAATTATTTTTTTACCACGTAAAGCATCCAACTGTTCAGCAGAGTAATACCCCAACCGCTCACGAATTCCTCTACGACTTTTACCGTAACGCAAACCACGCAACAAATAATACGGCACCAAAAACAGTACCGAAACCAGTAAAAGTATATTATATGGCAGATAGACCATAATATTCCAACCGTGCTTCTGCTTGCCGCAGATTAGTTTCCATTGCCAAAATCAACCGCTGCCGAAATCCATCAACACCTTCTTGTTTATCAAAATACAACGGCTCACCGTAAGAATAAATCCCACGCCCAACGGGATAAGGGAACAAAAATCTATCCCAAGATTTAAACCGGTGTCCATTGCTACAAACAAATGCTAACGGGACTACTGGACGACCACTTAAGCGGGCTAATTGCAAAACTCCATCTTTAATTTCATGGCGAGGACCTCTGGGACCATCAGGAGTTAGAACAATATCGATAGGATCTTTACATAAATTAAGCATTTGTTTAAATGCGGCACGGCCACCTCTTGACGATGATCCGCGTACAGTCTCTTTACCAAAATATTTCATAGTTCGAGCAAGTAACTCGCCATCTTTTGAAGCACTAATCAATAATTTTACACTTTTATCTGGATATCCGAAAACAAGTAAAAAAAGTTGATCATGCCAAAAGGGGATTATAGCCTGTTCACCACGCTCCCAAACTGATTTTAGGTTTTCCTCCCCAACAATTTCAGTACGTAGAAACAAATTGAGTAAAAGCATTACCCGTGAGGCAATAAAAGGTACCAATGCTAAGAGTATTTTATCACGATTAAACATTAATTTTGTTCGCCAAATTGGGCATCACAAAGTCGCTTGTATAAACCTTCCTTAGCGATTAATTGCTTATGTGTACCTGCCTCGGCTATTTTACCTTTATCTAGAACCAAAATTCTATCAGCATGCACAATCGTCGAAAGCCTATGAGCTATTACAAAGGTTGTACGATTTAACATTAAATTTTTAAGAGCCTCCTGAACCATTACTTCACTTTCAGTATCAAGAGCACTTGTAGCTTCGTCAAGCATAAGGATAGGAGCATCACAGAGTATCGCTCTTGCAATACATATACGTTGCCGTTGCCCACCCGACAAACGAGTTCCTCTATCACCAATCTTAGTCTCATACCCATCTGGCATTTGTTGAATGAATTCATCGGCAAATGCTTGTATTGCCGCTTTCTGAACCAATGAAAAATCGGCATCTGGTCGACCGTAACGAATATTATTAGCAATGCTATCATTAAATAAAAATGTTTCTTGATCAACAAGAGCTAAATTTTCTCGTAAACTTTTTTGCGTAACACTAGCAATATCATAATTATCAATTAAAATACGACCATTTTGAGGTTCATAGAAACGGTTTAACAATCCAAAAAGTGTACTTTTCCCAGCACCACTTGCACCGACAAGAGCAATAACTTCACCAGTTTTAGCTTCTACTGAAAACTCAGATAACACCAACTCTTCATCATAAGCAAATTTAACATTATCAAAGCTCACATTACCGCAACTACGTGGTAAATCAATAGCATCAGGCGAATCTACTATTTCTACTTCACTATCCAAAAGATCAAAAACACGCTCTGCAGCCCCCATTGCATTTTGGATTACATTGTTAACATTTATCAACCTTTTTAAGGGGGCATACATTAGTAATATAGCGGCAAGAATTGAGAACAATTCTCCCTTTGTTATCTCATTCATAGAAACACGGTTCAATCCATACCAAAGAACCGCTGCGACTCCAAACGATGTCATTATTTCCATAACCGGAGATGCGGCTGCTGAATATTTAAAAGTTTTGCGTATATATTTCAGAAAACTGGCATTATTCTTGTGGAATTTTTTTACTTCACGCCCCTCCATTGCAAATGCTTTTATTACCTTAATTCCTGAAAAGCTTTGTTCTAGAACACAAGACACATCTCCCATAGCGCCTTGACCCTGTTTAGAATATTTTTTTATCCTCTTTCCAAGAGTTGCAGCTGGCCAAACAGCGGCAGGAATAACTACAAATGCCATTAGCGTCATTTTCCAGTCCGCATAAAAAGCATAACCAGTCAAAGCTAACATTGTTAAAGTTTCACGTAATATCGTTACTAATACACCAGCCATTGCAACCTGCATTAAATTAATATCATTAAGCATTCTCGACATTAATAAACCAGTAGAACTTGAAGTAAAAAACCTCATAGACATATGCACAGTATGTGCATACACTTCGTTACGAACATCCTGAATGCCATATTGTCCGGCAGTACGTATGTAATATTCTTGAACAAATCTAGACATGCCTTTAAAAGCAGCTAAACCGACAACAATATATGGAACCAATCTTGCTAATTCTAAATCGCCAGCAACGATCAACTCATCGACAAAAGGCTTGACCATATATGCGATCACCGCATCAGAAGCAGCTACCCCTAATGAAGCCAGCATAGATATAAAAATCAACCATTTATAAGGCAACGCATAGCTCATTACGCGCAAATATATATTTTTATGCGTATCTTTTTTTTCCACAATAAACCTCTTTCAAAAAAACTACGCCGTCATATCAGCGGCAATTACAGCAACCCGTGCTGAACAACCTGGCTGACCCAGCGATCTACGAACCTCTAGTAAATCATTACCCACAGTAGCGATATAATCTTTATCTTCAAGTAACCGAACAATTTCGTTACACATTCTAATTGGTTCAGCATCAGCCTGAATAAACTCTCTTACAACGCTACGACCTGCTACTATATTTGGTAAACCAACATGTTTAACATTTATCAAATGCTTACCAATTGCATAGCTTAAAGGAGCAACCTTATAAAGGATAGCCATAGGAGTACCAACAATGGCTATCTGTAGAGTTACAGTTCCCGATACAGTTAAAATTGCGTTACAAGCTGCAGCCACTTCATAAATATTCTCTTCAACAATTGAGATAGGCAAACCATGTGCAGATAATTTTTGTTCAATTTCTCTTCGCGACAATGATGGTGCTAATGGAAGGATAAACTTTATATTTGGTTTTTGTTCATACAATAAACTAGCTGTTTCAATCAAACTATCTAAAATGTAACTCAACTCGCTATTACGGCTGCCTGGAAAAATACCAACTATATCAGCATGCTCCTCAATACCTAATTTTTTTCTAAGAGTTCCCTTAGGTTTATTCTCAACAAATTCATCTAATAATGGATTACCAACATACTCCGTAGAGA
>JADGED010000008.1:10357-28024 GCA_016744555.1 Desulfuromonadaceae bacterium | reverse complement strand
TAATTACCCCTTGAGCCTCAATTGCTTGTGCCGCATTAACCAATAAGTTGACAAATACCTGCCCCAATTGCTGAGGTAAGCAAGAGATGTCTGGCAATTCTCGATAATCCTTTTCCACTTTGGCTTTATATTTAATTTCGTTCCATGCGATACTTAACGCACTATCCAAGCACTTTTGCAGGCTAATCATTTTAAACGTGTTTTCTTCAGCACGGGAAAAACTTTTTAAATTTCGAACAATCGTTGCTATTTGTTCAATCCCGTCCTTTGACTCACTAATCAAATCAATAATATCTTCTTGCAGCAAATTTAACTTCAACTTGCGTTTAACCTCTGCCAACTGGTCCATAATCTTTGGATCGGCAACCGCCAGTAACATTTCATCCATACAGGTTAAACCTTGAATCAATTTATCTACGTATTTTTGTAGTGAATTAAGATTGCTCCCAATAAAACCCGCAGGGTTATTGATTTCATGCGCTACCCCAGCAGCCAATTGCCCGATAGAAGCCATTTTTTCTTGTTGCAACATTTGATCGTGTACCTGTTTTAAATCTCGATAGGCTTCGGTAAGTTCTTTGGTTTTAATTGTGACAGAATTCTGTAAGTGTTCCTGATGGTGTTTTAGTCTTAAGTGAGTTTTAACCCTTTGCATTACGATTGCTGGATTAAATGGCTTGGTGATGTAGTCAACTGCCCCCAGAGTTAACCCTTTTGCTTCATCTTCTGGACTGCCAAGAGCAGTAAGAAAGATAACTGGGACGTCTTTGGTCATTTCTCCCTTTTTCAGTCGACGACAAATTTCGTAACCATCCATCTCAGGCATCATGACATCAAGAAGGATAAGGTCTGGCAAGTAACCATCTTCGATAAGGGTTAGCGCCATCTGTCCGTTAATAGCTACCCGTAGATCGTAGCTATCTCCAAGCGTTGCCAATAAGGTATCCAAATTCATGGCACTGTCATCGACCAGAAGTAATTTATATTGCGAATTATTTGACACTGCTCGACTCCCTTTATTGCCGTACATCTATTTAAGTCTCTTTATGGTTTAAATATATCATTATATTTTTAGTTGGCAGACGCTGCTCTCTTTATGCAACCCAGGCACAACGTACCAACCTAGATCTGCAAACCATGAAGAAATAGCAGCTGCGACGCTGTCTTTTTGGTTGCTTATACAGATAAATGCGCTTCATGATCTCCCCATTGTTACGGCACAAAATTCCCTTATGGGAAAACCTAAGCACAATTGATGCCGAAACATAAAAAAACGTAAAGAGCTGATATTACTTATTTTTTATTGGTGGGTGCTTGATGTGAACAAGGGAGTCACTACAACAAAAGTTGTATGGCGGGTACAGATCTCTCCATAAAGAGCTGAAATCACTAGACCAATACCACACATGCAAGAAAAGTTGACACAACCACAACTATAATTACAAAAACTCATCGCTTCTTTATCAGGCGCTGATTCAAAGCTTGCCTAGAGATACCAAGTAACTGCGCTGCTACCGCTTGCTTACCTTTTGCACGCTGCATAGCTTCTTGGATCAATAAATGGTTTGATTCTTTTATAGTGGGGAGGGTTTCTAGAAAAATTATCTTATTGGATGTAGTCGAACTATTACCAGAAGGTGAATGTGTTCGCTCTTTTTTAGCTAATAATAAACGGACATGATTTTGAATTTTCTCTCCGCTATCATATACACTTACCGCATCAAAAATTATTGCCCTTAGCTCTCTTATGTTGCCGGGAAAATGGTAGGAGTTAAGCAGGCTAATTAATTCTGGCAACACTTTTGGCTGGTTTTTCCCTAGGCTTTGTGCCGTTTCAGCCATAAAAAATTCGACCAGCTTGGGGAGGTCATCTAAACGCTCTCGAAGTGGTGGCAGTTCTACTCGGTGAGTACTAAGCCGATAGCGTAAATCGTGCCGAAATTGCCCTTGCAACGCCCTTTCATGCAAATCGCGATTAGTCGTTACGACAATATTTGCTTTGATTTTTTTGGGGATATCACTGCCAAGGGGATAATATTCTCCCTCCTGCAATAAACGTAATAATTTAACTTGCGACGGAAGCGACAAATCACCAATTTCATCTAAAAATAAAGTTCCCTCACCCGCTGATTCTATCATCCCTTTACGGTTTTGCTGTGCATCGGTAAATGCCCCCTTAATGTGACCAAATAAGGTGTCACTAAAGGCGATATCGTCGAGCCCTGCTACGTTAACTGCAACCCAAGGCTTATTTGGACAGCGCAATTGATGCAATGCTCGTGCGATTAATTCTTTACCGGTGCCACTTTCACCGACAATAAGAGTAGGTTCATGGCTATTAGCAATAGCAGTTAAGTAAGAAAAAACCCGAATCATTTTACTGCTATTAGTAACAATTGCCGAAAATGCAGGCTCTGAAATATGCTGTTCCTGAGCAAGAATCTGCCTTGATAACTGATTATTTTCCTGACGCAATTGACTGGTATTCAATACCCTTAGAATCCCTGCCGCTATCCGCTGATGGTCATCAGTTTTTACATAAAAATCCTCTGCTCCTAGCTTTACACAATGGATAGCGGTTTCGATTTGATTTAAACCACTAATAATAATAATTGGTATTTCTGGGTACTTTTCGGCAATAAACTGCAACAGCTCTTCACCACCAAGGTTAGGCATAGTCAGGTCGAGAAGGACTAAGCTGTAACTATTATTTGCCAGCAACTTTTTAACATCGAGACTGTTACTGCATTTATGAATATTAGTAATAGATACCGATGCTTTTAGTGCCATGGCCATACTACGCAACCATGCAGGCTGGTCATCGACCATCAAAATCGGTAAATTCGGAAAAAGATTATCAGCGTCCATTTGCTTTAACCTTTGAACAGTGGAAATTCAATTTGTGCCTTAGTTCCAAACTTTGGGACGGAGGTAAAATTTAGTGTACCATTATGGGCTTTAACAATTCTTGCCGAAACAGACAAACCAAGCCCCGTACCACCTTGCTCTAGTTTTGTCGTAACAAAAGGCTCCACAATCGTTTCTATTATTTCCGGCGGAATACCACAGCCATCATCTTTAATTTCGATACAGACCTTACTGCGCTCCTTATTATACTTTGAATAAACAGAAATAACTTGCGACTTGCAATCTAATGCCTGTACTGCATTGATGAGCAGATTAATTATAACTTGCTCCAAGCTGGTATAAACCCCTTCAATTAGAGGTAAATCTGGGTCTAATTTTATATGAAAATTATCTGTCCCCTTATTAATTTCATTTTCAACTAAATGTATAGATGAGGTTATTACGTCATTCAAATTAACAGGAACGGCCTCCTTGTTACTATCGGGGCGTGAAAAATCTCGCAGTTCAGAAACAATATGCTTGATCCGCCGTGCCGCTGTGTTGGTGTCGCGGATCATAATGGGAATATCAGTTGTGAGGTCTCTGTAGCTAAGGCCGCCGAAAGTATGTTGCTTATGCTCATCAGCTGAAACCTTTAGTACTTTAATTAAGTCTTTAAATACGTTTTCTAAAATAGCACTATTACAAAGGATTGAGCCATTTGGATTGTTTATCTCGTGGGCGATTCCAGACGCAAGGACACCTATTGAGGCAAGACGATTGGAACGGTCTTGTTCTTTTTGTAGTTTATTACGCTCGGTAACATCAAGCACGGTGAAAAGAGTTCCAACTTTTAAATTTTTATTGTCTAACGGCGTAAAACTTAAAAATGCATCGATAATTCTATTATCTCTTGTATTTAACTTGGTCTCTGTAAATACCGCCTCATGAGTGTCATTAAAGACGCTTTCTTCTCCCCATATTCGATCATACTCTTCATCGTCGCAATAAATGATTCGATTAAGTTGCCCACTTAGCTCTTCTTTTGTATAGCCAACTAAATGCCCCATCTTTTGATTTACCCACTGGAGTTTCGTATCCACAATTAACCCGATACCAACCGGGGCAGACCTAAGTATAGTTTGTAAATATGCTTCGTTACTAATTAATTCCTGTTTTGACTTCTGTAATTTAAAAGTTTTATCATCTATCAAGCTTTGCAATTGTTCGCGATGCTGCTTTAGCTCTAATTGAATTTTCACCCGGCGACGTACAATTGCTGGGCTGAAAGGCTTAGTTATATAATCACTAGCGCCAAGCGCTAACCCTTTCTCTTCACTATCGACACTGTTAAGGGCAGTTAAAAAGATGATTGGAATATGTTGGGTCGCTATATTTGCCTTTAAATGACGACAAACCTCGTAACCATCCATCTCCGGCATCATTATATCTAGCAGGATCAAGTCGGGTATAAAATTATTATTTAATATTAGGTTTAAAGCTGTTTCACCAGAGATGGCGATTCGTACATCATAAATACTACCTAGCGTCGCAACCAAGGTATCAATATTGATGGCGGTATCATCAACAATAAGGACTTTACTTTTGAGTAGAGGTTTTGGGGGCAAAATAAGCTCCTCCTGGAAGCAGTTGCCATTTTCAGTAACAATAAAGCCCGTCAGATATTCTGACGGGCTTTATTGTTACTGAAAATTGATATTTTTACAAATCTCAATAGGCATCGATTTCTTCATTGAGTAAGCTAGAACTAGTTTTTTCTCCACGGGCATGAGCCATGCTTTCAAGGAGAATATTGCCACCAATGGCCGCTGTTTTCTTAACTAAATATTCGGCGGTTTTCCCATCGTGATTGCGAAATGCTTCAAGTAGCTTTTCGTGCTCAGTTACCGAAATAGCCATACGACCTTCAACTGACAATGATGCCATCCGTAAGCGGCGAAATTTCATCCCTAGCTGCATGATTAACTCATATAACTTACTGTTATCAGCTGCCTTCAAAAAGGTTTCATGAAATTCGTGGTGGGTTTTAAAGAAAGTTTTTACATCGCCAGCTTCAGCTAGTTGCTTAAGTTTGTCGTTGATAGATTCAAGTTTTTTCAGTTCTTTGTCGGTTAGGTTTTTAGCGGCAAGTTCAGCAGCGTAACCTTCCAAAATACTTTTTATTGCATAATATTCCTGCACATCACGTTCAGATAACGCTGCAACTACTGCACCCTTACGAGGAATAACCGTTAAGTACCCCTCAGATTCTAGTTGCCTAAATGCTTCACGGATTGGAGTTCTACTAATGCCAAACTTTTCGGCAAGTTCCGGTTCTGCAACTTTTTCGCCCGGCTTAAGGTCGCCCTTAAGAATCGCTTGACGGATAGATTCAAGGATTTTTTCCCGTAAAGTTTGATGGCGCTCGATTGGTTTAGTTTTCAAAGCAAGTCTCCATAACCATTATATTAAGTCCTCTAGAATTGTATACTGTATACACATGTTGTCAATCTTTTATTTATGACCTCGAATGCACCCTTTTCAATACTTTACTTGCTTGTTTTTTCGCTTGGAGATAGCTATCATCTGCCGCAAAAGAGGTGTTACAAGTATGGATTCGTTGAAAAAAATCAGATATTCGTTACTAACGCTGGCAACATTGGTCAGTGCTGGGACCTTTGGTTACGTTGTTATTGAAAAGTGGAGCCCATTTGAAGCTCTCTACATGACGATAATCACCCTTGCTACCGTTGGTTACAGCGAAGTTCATAATTTGTCAGATAACGGCAAAATTTTTACTATAATGCTAATTGTATTTGGGGTGGGAACCATTGCCTATACCATTGGTACAATGTTGCAATTTATGGTTGAGGGGCAATTACTTCAACTTTTGGGGAGAAAAAAAGTGCAAAAACGAATTAGTCGCCTAAAAGGTCACTATATTATTTGTGGCTACGGCCGCATTGGCCGGAAGATATGTCGCGAATTTGCCACCCAACCAGTTCCATTTATTGTAGTTGAAAATGATCCACAACGCTGCCGCATATTGGAAGAGGATGGGTATTTATACATTGATGGTGATGCTACTCGGGATGAGGTCTTGGAGCAGGCTGGGATCAATCAAGCCAAGGGTTTAGTTACCGTTGTAACTTCCGATTCTGCCAATGTTTTTATCATCCTTACCGCACGAGGAATTAACCCCAACCTATTTATTATGGCACGAGCTAGTGAAGAGGGCTCCGAAGTTAAGCTTATGCGCGCAGGGGCCAATAAAGTTATATCGCCTTACACCATTGGTGCTTCTAGAATGGCACAAGCTGTTTTGCGACCGTTAGTAGTAGACTTTATCGATATCGCCATCGGTCAAGATAACATCGAACTAAAAATGGAAGAAATTCCAGTACTGAAAGGATCTACGTTGGTTGGAAAAGATTTGGTGCAATCTGCCATTCGCCAAGAGCTTGACTTGATAATTGTAGGGATAAAACACGACGAACAAATGATGTTTAATCCTTCAGCCAAAACAATAATTGAGGCAGGGCATGTATTGATAGCTCTAGGTAAAAATCAGGATATCCAAAAACTTGAATCTATCGCCGCCAATAAATAATATTAAATTATGAAATCTACCTCAATCTTTGTTTATACCCCAGCACATCTATTGCCAGCACGGTTACCGTTTCTCCTTAATCGTAAGCTGCAACCAGAAGTTGCGTGTCAAGAAGTAGTGCTAGACAACCTCGATTTTGATTTGCTTGGCGCTAGTGCAGATCAACTTTATGAGCAAGGTCTACGCACCACTATGCACGCCCCGTTCGGCAATTTTAATCCCGGTAGTCGCAAAAACAAAATTCGCAAGGGATCGATGATTATAGCTGAGAAATCGATGCAACTAGCGACAAAATTAAGGGCAAAAAGGATTGTATTTCACCCGGGGTTAGCGCATGGATGTGAAGAGAAAGAATTAGATTTGTGGTTGCAAAACAGCCTTAACTTTTGGCCCGATTTTTTAGCTCAAGCAGCAGAAATAGATTGCACCATCTGTATTGAAAATATTTACGAATCTTCGCCTGATATATTTATCAAACTCCTTAAGGCAATTGACTCTCCCCATATGCGTCACGTTTTTGATATTGGTCACTGGAATCTATTTTCTAACCTTACGTTGCTCGATTGGCTTAATGCTACTGCACCTTATTTGCAACATATGCACCTCCATGACAATCTTGGCGAGCGGGACGAACATTTAGCTATTGGTGCAGGCAACATTCCATTTGCAACTTTATTTGAATGGTTACAAACAGCTGCAAGCAAGCCAACCCTGACGTTGGAAAACCATCAATTGCCAGATGCTGAAGTTTCGTTACAGCAATTGCAACAATACCTACCTTTAACGTAAAAAATGGCTGCAACATAAAGTTTGTTGCAGCCATTTTAAACTTGTCTATATCAGGTCAATCAAGACTTGCCTAGAATACTTCCGTCTGGATGCATTGTTCTTAAGTTATGAATTAATATATGACATTGGTCTAGGGCATAAAGAGCAATTCCGACCGATACAATTGCTACAAAATTGTCACTTATTGCACCTGAAAAGCTATAAAAGAAATAAAATGTAACTCGATACCCAAGATGATTCAATTTCTGCTCTGGTTCAACATTGTTTGCTATCGCTGTTAACGTTAATGTCGCAGCAGAAAAGCAATAGACTGCCAGAGCTATATTAATTAGGTATGCAGGCGGTGGGTAGCCAAGGATCTGGCGTAAAGGCTCACCTGCCATGATAAACAGATTAAAGTCTTTATAGATAAAAGCAAAAATACTGATCATCAGGAAAATTGCTAGGCTTATCATATTTTTATTCTGCAGATTTGAATTTATCCCGGTTTGCCGATTTTGAGTTGTATCCATTTTATGTTGTCTCATTTTAGCGCCTCCAGTTAATTTTATCATTCGATGTTGATAACTAGATATTGCATTACCCATACCAACTTTATAATAAAAATTAGTTCTTTTAAAACAGTTACTTACGCTATAGGCAATATTAACTAATTGCTTCATAAAACAAGAACATTCCTGTAACGCAAGAATATTCCTGCGCTGCAGATTAGTGCCCAATTCCAGATAATAAAGAAAACAACATCGGCCGTTCTAGCTCACAAATAAAAACATCGAGAAACAATAAAAAAAGGGGGGCGATTATTGTCTAATCACCCCCCTGTTTTTACTGTTAGTAATACCTGTGAATTAGCGGCTAGTTGCCAGTTCGGTATTATCTGTTTCTTCTTTGTGCTCTTCTAATTCATCTTCCCAACCAGTCCACATGGTTTTAATATGCTCTGTAGGTGTATGACCTAAGGTTGCTAAGTAGATATGGGTAGGCAAAAAGGCAATTAAGCTACAGGCGAGGATGAAATGTAACCCTGCCAATAATTTAAGTCCACCAACCATGACTATCAGCCCACGTAAAGGATCCACGTTGGTCAAGAAAATTCCCGATAAGCTAACCAATGGCATCATGACAAACATAATTGCCAGATAAACTGACTTTTGCATTGGGTTAAATTTATTATCAGGAGTTGGATGATGTGGATTTTCCCAACCGAGAAAATAGGTTAAAAAGTAAAATTTTACTTGGCGCAAAATACCGGTTTTAAGGTCTTCGACCTTGGGTACATACAAGTTTGCCATAGTGCGGGAGACAAAAGTGTAATAGAAAAACCATAAAGTAAATGATATTGCGACCACAAATCCGGCTGTATTATGCAAGTAAATCGCTGACTTATAGCTACCTAGCAAGGAGATATATTCTGGAAACCTAATTTGCGCTCCAGATACAGTCAAGGTAACAATTCCGAAAGCGTTCAGCCAATGCCAGATACGAACAGGCATAGGTTGTAGGTACACTTTACTATTTTCACTATTATTGTCAGACATGATAAACCTCTTAGTGTTTTCTATTTTTACGAGTTAAGTAGCGTAAAGTACCATGACCTATCGGCATGACAAATCCACCGCAAATAATCAATAAGCCAAGGATATTCATTGAAGCGCTACGGCTACTTCCGGTCATATAAAAATTAGGTGTACCGTACAAGGTATCGAGCATTGCACCTTCATCAACGGTCATCCGGCTGTAAGTACCTTCTGCTGTTGGCAGTGCCAGAAAGCTGGTTTGCATGCTTCCAGGTCCAGCAGCATGACAAAAGGTACAATCGTAGCGGTTATCATGACTGCCTAAGTTATGCGATGCTTCTGTTGGAACTAAAGTTCCAGCCAAGATCAAGTTCTTATACGCGGGGTTCAGATTAAAAGTCCGTAGCTCGGCTAGAGAGATGTGCTGATCTTCATTGATATCAATCAGGGCTTGGATATCTTTCTCGCCGCTGTAATTTTTTAAGTCAGCATAGCTAGGGAAACTAGAGGTAGCTTCATTATCTGTTGAGGTGTTTTTCTTTTCGGTAATATTTAACACCACCTCATAACTATCGGTAGCAGTGTGACAGGTTATACATGGGATCTTCGCTACGTGTAAGTCAGCCTGCGGTAACCACGTAGAGTGAGTTTCTAAAACATCACTGTTTTCATGGCACTCGCTACATTGCTGGTTCATATTAGCACCGCTAACCGTTTCTAAGCCGCGGACTTGATGCGGATTATGACAATCAGTACAGGACGCATTTTCAGCATGTGAAGTGGTCATATATTCGTCATGCACTTCTTCGTGACATTCAAGGCATTTTGCACTGGTAACGGCCTCACCATCATCTGGGTGCTCATCAGTTATCGACTCATGACAGGTGACACAACCCATTTCGGCATGGACCGTATGGGTGAAAGCATCACCATCAATGACCAGTTCCTCGCCAACTTCATCGGCATCACTGTGGCAACCTAAGCAATCATCCATCTCCATGGCATTGACTGCTAGTGGCAGCATTAATAATGCCAGCACAGTAGTTATTATTTTTAGATTGATTTTCATGGTCATCCCTCTAACGGTTTCTTACTGTAGCTGGTTTGATTTCATCTTCTTTGCTACCAAAAGCACCCTTAATAAAACCAAATGCCAAAACAAAGACTGGAATCAACTGTAAAAAGATAATTAATCCACAGACCCCAAGAAATAAATAGACAAGGGTCATACTGTTATCTTCACGGCCACCGCTTGCAGCTATGGCTGGAACTATACTGGCAAAAAACATAAGGAACGTTAAACTCGCATTAGTTAATTTTTTCATGACAAACTCCTTTGATTAAATATTGATAGGCAACAATTGCACCTGATAGCTAAACTAAATAGATCAGCTCATTACTGGCTGAAAGCCTTCAACGGCACATTCAACAGCTGAGCGTAATTCTTCGTTATCTTGTTGATTATGTGGACGCAAAGCATGGTAAAAAATACCGTCCTCTCGAACCCGACGTAGGGTTTCCAATGAACTGTCATCAGATACCAGAATAATCCGCAGGTTTTTATTACATTTACGCATTAAGGCAATAACGTCGACCGAAGCAATTTTCTCTTCGAAAGAATCACCCAGAATTACAATTGGTTCGTTGTTCTGGACAATTTTGGCGATGGCATAAGCAGCAGACGCTGTAGTTTCAACCTCATAATGTGAATTCTCAAAAAAAGTAGCCATCTCTTTACGAGCTTTATCATTGCGATCAGCAATTAAGATTTTTCTAGCTTTCATATTGTATGCTCCGTTTCTGGTCAGAGGTTCTTTGTTAAATGTTCCCTTTGCCATCCCAATGAATGCCAGCATCGATGGAATGCTTTGTAAACCGATGACGATGCCAGCAAAAATTACAAGAAATTTAGTCAGTGGCGAAAGCCCAAGCCCAAGATCATTTAAAATAAAAAAGGCGGCGGTCGCCAAAGAGATGATAATTGCCAAAATTTTGTATGTAGTTTTTCTATTCATAACATTCTCCTTACTGGTGAATTTTTATTTGTGACTATTACTAAAGCAACCCGCGTACCAACTTTGAGAAATAATATGTTTTTTATATTTACCGTTTATTTTCAGACACTTAGACAAAGTCGTTATTATATGTATTGCGAAATAGTAAAAAAAACGGCAAGAACATTCTTGCGAAACAGGAATGTTCTTGCCGAAGAGGAATTGTCAGATAGGAATAACAGCGAATAAAGCAATGCTTACCCTAGTTGCGCTATAATCCCTGTTTGTGTGCAGCAGAAGATTTAAGGGTTTGAATCCGAATATGCGACGGCAGATCTTTAGTAAATAAGGTTTGCTTCTTTTGTGCGGTGAGGACTAATTGTTCCACAGTATTAACCAGTTCACGGACGTTTCCAGGCCAGTGATAGGTTTCTAAGATCCGCAACAGTTCGGATGAAATGTTTTTTTCTGGCAAAGAATTCTCCCTGCATATTTGATCCACATAGAACTCTACTAGCGTAGCAATATCTTCTTTTCTTTCGTGCAACGGCAATAGCTCAATGTAACCACCCCGCAAGGTTTCCAATAATTGGGGTGAAAATTTTTCGGTGCCGCTAAGTTTATCTAGATCAAAGCTGGTGGTTGTAATTATTCTAATTTTACCTTTAATTGCTGGAGAAGTAAGGTTATCGCATAACCATTTTTGCCCTTCAAGATCAAGGTCCTGTAATTCATCTAGGAGCAAGGTTCCGTTGCCAACCGCAGTTAAACATTCGGCAATTTGTTTTTTTCCACTTTGCTTACTAATCATGCTGCCGTGTAGACACACAAAAGGGAGATCTTTCCTGTTGCTGTGCTGCTGTATGGTTTTGGCAAACAAATCTTTGCCGGTACCATTAACACCATGAATAATGACTGGATCATCTATGCTCGCCATACTTTCGGCTAAACTAAGTGCCAATTTAGTTTTTGCATTGTTGGCAACTATCTGCGACGGGTAACTCTTTAAGCTTGGGTTGAGCCTCATATTCGGACGACCTTTCTGCTGGCTTATTTCTATAAAGTACAATGCTTTATAATTTTCCCTACAATGTACAAAGCATTGTATGTGCCAACTTGGTGCCTATACGAGATAATCACATTATTTAATGCATAAATAGCTACAATAACAGAGTTTTTTAGCAATCACTTAAGCGACTAACGGTTAAGCAGAATGCATATTTGGTAGGTTTTTTATTGTGTAGTAAGAATTTTACTGCCACATGAGAGAAAGATTCTTCTAGGGGAAAAGCTAATCGTGCCGAGACACCCCATTTTTTTTCAACAAAGCGTAAAGACGAGATTGTGATAGACCAGAAATTTGGCACGCTTGCGGAATATCTTTACCAGTAACTTCCATAAGTTCTTGTAGGTACTCTTTTTCAGCTTGAGCGTAAATGGTATCGCGGTACTCTTGCAGCTTAGGTAGCTGCTTAGACGTGAAAACCAATTCTTCATCTTCACCGCCATCTTCCACCACTCCATTTGCCATTTGAGCTTGTCGCACCTGAACTCGAATGTGGTGTGGAAGGTGCTTTGGGTAAAGGGTCTGGTCAAAGCGTGCAGCAGTTAGGCTACGCTCCAACGTATTACCAAGTTCGCGCACATTACCCGGCCAAGGATAGCTTGTTAATGTGGTTAAAAAATCTGGGGAAAATCCTTTGCTCGGCAATCGGTATTGTTCACTAAACTTATCAATATGGTAGCGAGCTAATTCGGTAATATCCTCACGCCGTTCACGCAGTGGCGGCAGTTCAATGATAAATGTGCGTAAGCGAAACAATAGGTCACTGCGAAATTCTCCACTTTCAACCATGGCATCGAGATCACGATTCGTCGCAGCAATAAGACGAAAATTGCTCTCTACCTCTTTATTGCTGCCAACTGGACGAAAGTGATGCTCTTGAAGTACCCGCAAAAATGATTTTTGTAATGACATGGGGAGTTCCCCAACTTCATCTAAAAACAAAGTGCCGTTGTGGGCTTGACGAACTAGGCCATTTTGAGCTCGATCAGCACCGGTAAACGAACCTTTTTCGTGCCCAAACAATAAACTTTCTACCAATGTTTCGGGTAGGGAAGTACAGTCAACCACAACGAAATTTTCCTTGCTGCGAAGACTGTTATCATAAATTGCCCGAGCAAATAATTCTTTACCAGTCCCTGTTTCACCAGTAATAAAAATATTTGCATCACTTTCAGCCGCTTGTGCTACAAGATCGAGACAATTGTTTAAGGCAGGACTATTACCAATGATTTGGTCCCGTTTTAACTGCACTGGTTTACGTTTTTGTTGCGCTTCGACTTTCTCTTTTCGATATTGTAATGCTCGTTCAAGGGAGAGGGTAATCTCTTTAATCGAAAAACCCTTTTCGATATAGTCCCAAGCCCCACACTTAATGGCCAACTCGGCACCATTAGGGTCTCCAAACCCAGTCATTATAATTACCTCGGGGTTTGATGGGCTTGATTCAATTTTTGGCAAGGCATCCAAACCGTTGCCATCGGGCATTTTTACATCGAGAAATACAACATCAAAATCTCCGTTAGTAGCAAGTTCGAGCCCCTCGTTTAAAGTCATGGCGCAGGTAGCTACATGTTGTTTACGTTCAACCAACATTGCTAAGGTGGAGCACATCATTTCTTCATCATCAACGATTAATATTTTAGCCATTACAAATAGTCCAAGCTTAAGAATTTAACAGTTTTTGGATCTCTCGATGGATCTCACTTCTTTCAACTGGCTTCATCAATACCTTACTAATACCAATTTCTTCAGCTTTATCCTGACTCACTGCAGTATCTGTTTCTGGTGACGATCCAGAGCATAGAATGATTGGGAAGTCTGGTCTAATAGTTAATATATTTTGAGCTAAAACAGCACCAGTAATATTCGGCATAGTCTGGTCGGTGATTAATAAATCAAAACTATCAGGATCATTACGAAACAGATCGAGGGTTTTAATACTATCAGTTTCGGTAGTAACGGTATATCCCATCCGTTCCAAAGTCATTTTCATCCCTGCGACATAATCTTCTTCATCATCGACAAACAAAATATGCCCTTTCCCAGCACCTAAGTCATTACTGGTTTGCTCGTTGACATCGGTATCCTTGCCCTCAACCAAGGGGAGAAGAATGATAAAAGTAGTTCCTGCACCGACGATACTGTTTGCAGCAATATAACCACGGTGATTTTTTATAATTCCATGGGCGGTAGATAACCCCAAACCAGTCCCTTTGCCTTGCGATTTTGTCGTAAAGAATGGATCAAAGATACGATCAATAACTTCTCTACTCATCCCATGTCCGGTATCGGTTACCGTTAGTTTTATAAAATTACCCGGTTGCAAGCCGGGATAGCGAATAACGTCATTGCCACTTAACTCGACCTCATCAAGGCTTAAATCTAAAACTCCACCGGTCTCCCGCATAGCATCACCAGCATTCGTGCATAGATTCATCACCACTTGGTTGATTTGAGTAGGGTCAGCAACAATCAGCCCAGAAGTTGTATCGATATTTTTTCGCAGTTCAATTGTACTTGGCATGGTAGAGCGCAATAATGAAAGACACTCTTCTATTATTTCTTCGAAGGCAACTATTTTTTCTGGTTGCTCATCCTGCCTGCTTATCGAGAGGAATTGCTTAACCAGACTCTTGCCACGCAATCCAGCCTTAAGGACCAGCTCAAGCGATTTATGCAACGGCTCTTCGGGGGCAACATCTTCTAGGGACATTTCCATATTGGTGATAATTATAGCTAAAATATTATTAAAATCGTGGGCTATCCCTCCAGAAAGGGTTGCTAGTGCCTCCATCTTTTGTGCTTGGCGTAGTTGATGTTGTAGCCCAACCGATTCACTAACGTCCCGGATAGTTACGACATAACGGACAACTTGACCTGAGTTACTAAACACCGGCGCTATCCGAGCATCAATGTCGTATTCGGTTCCATCCCTTTTTTTGTTTACAAAATGTCCACTTAAAACTTTATTACTAGTAAAAACACTGATTATGGCACGATAAAAAATTGGATTGCGCTGTGCACACTCAAAATCGTGCATGCTCACCCCAATACTCTCTTCTGCTGGAACCCCACAAAGGGCAACAAAACTTGGATTTATATATTGTATAGTCCCCTTGGCATCAAAGGTTATTACCCCATCAGAAGTTTGATCCATAACTGTTGCCAACATCAACCGCTCTTCTATCTCACGGGTATTTTCTACCTTAAGGCGTAATGTTTTAACTCCGTAGGAGAGATCTCCGGCCAGTTCTTCCAATAGTTCAGCTTCTTCAACATCAAAAGCTAATGGCTTACTATCAAAAATTACCAGAGAACCAAACGTTTTACCGTTTTCACTTAGTGGCAAAGCGATACAAGAATTGTAGCCGCAAAGTTCTACCGCCTTGCGCCATGGTCGATAAAGAGGATTGGTCAACAAGTTTTGAAATACCGTGATTTTACCCGTCCGAATACTGGTCCCTGCAGGACCACGACCACGTTCATTATCGGCCCAACTTGCATTCATGGTATCTAAAAAGCACCCTTCGGCGCCCCAATGGGCAACTGCACGAATTTTTTTATCTGGAGCATCATCACCAAAAGCCACCCAAGCCATTTGATGACCGCCAACTTCGACACAAATCCTGCAAATGCTTTCCATCAGCTTTACTTCATCGTCAGCTCTAGTTATCGCCTTTGTACATTCACTGAAACTTCTCAGGGCACGATTAACTTTACGTAGTGACTCTTGTGAGGAGGCTATTGCAATTTCCCAATAATGGAGGAGCCAATAGAGCATCCCCGTTGACAGAGCAATAAAAAACCAATGCCCTGGGCTCATGGCTCGACTTGCCAACTCAGGCTGGTCTAGCAGTACGGCGAATAAATTATTAGAAAACAGAGCCCATAGACTACTGAAGATGAAATAACCTAAGGTAATTGTAAGGCAGGTACTTTTAGTTGATATTGGACGGTCTTTCATCGTAATTACCGATCCTCATTAAGTCGCATATTTATTGTGAGTTTTGACGATTACTTGGTAATTAATCCCAGGCTGGCATTTATGTCAACTGGATTCGGTGGTTAAGCGGATAAATATAGGCGATTATGTTGATATTTTACCGCTCCGCCCGTTACAAATTTTGGCTAATAATTGGCATCATAATGCTAGCGATAAGGTAAAAAATGCCTAAAAGGAGCAAGTTTTTAGTAGCTGCAAAACTGTACTTTTACGTAGATAAGCTGATAGTGGCAGGTAATAATGATGGGGATGTTGATCATTTTTGAGGAAACAGGGTAGAATTGGTGATCCGCCAATACCAAAGAAAGTATTGGCGAATCTGGAACCAACAACTATTTTAGCTGAAACAACGCCTTATTCAAAGCTTCCTTCATTACTTCCTCTAAAGAAGGGTGATAAACTGGCATTTGTAATATTTCTCCGACACTCATTTCGTGCTCAATTGCCAACACCAATGTTTGTGCCATATGCTCAGCTCCACGTCCAAAAATTTCAGCACCCAGCAATTGGCCACTATCTTTAGCAACATAAACCTGAATCATGCCCCGATGGTCATTATAAATTTCGTGCCGTGGGCCACGTGCCATTCGTGCACGACCAGTTACAATATTATTCTCGTCAAGGTCAGAATACTGCACGCCGACAATTGCCATCTGCGGATCAGTGAAGTATATTCCCATGCCTGACACCCGCTTCCCTTCTTTGCGAGCGGGAAAGTTTATAGCACTATCAGCAGCGATTCGTCCTTCTATATATGCTTCATGCCATAGAGGAAGATCCTCGGTTGCATCTCCAGCAATAAATACCGGCGTATCGCCACACTGCATGGTAAGAAAATCGTATGCTGGCAATCCGTCTGGGCGAAGGGCTAAACCTGCATTTTCTAAATTCATAGTACGGAGATTAGACGTTCTACCACTCGCCAATAACACCCGCTCATAGGTTCGAACAATGGTCTCCCCTTCGCCGGTTACATAAGTAAGCTCGTAGCCACCAGCAACTTTTTTTGCTGCGGTAAAGTTCCCCTGAGGAATGATGCTAAGTTCTTCTTGTAACGTACGCAGTACATCGCGCTGCATATCAGGATGGGTAAATGAGCCAATGCGCCCGCTACGACCATAAAGGTCAGTAGCAACGCCGAGGCGGTGAAATGCTTGCCCCAATTCCAAGGCAATAACCCCAAGACCGACAACGGCTATCGATTTAGGCAAATCATCAATTTCAAAAATAGTGTCACTAGTATCAAGTTCGTTGCGTAACGGTTCAAATACAGGCGAAACATAAGGGGTTGAACCACAGGCGATAATTATTTTTTTAGCTTTTATCTGCAGTTTTCCGTCAACCTCAAGGGTATTTTGGTCGATAAACTTCGCTTGACCTTCGAGCTTAAACTGCTCTTTGATGGTATTAACGTACTTAAGTACTCCACCGACAAACTTTTCGGCTCGATCCTCTTTAATCCGCTCAAAAACCCGCTTACCATTAACGCTGTATTGACCATCAATACCAAAATACCCACCTTCATCAATAGCATGAGCAAGGTCACCGGCGGCAATTAACATTTTACTCGGCATGCAACCAACGCGAGCACATGTAGTTCCATACGGGCCATGTTGAATCAGTAAAACACTGTCGGTCTGCTTACGAATTCGACTAAATGCTCCAAGTCCGGCAGTTCCTACACCAATAATGGCATATTCTACTTCACGTGTTTCCATCTACAACTCCCTATAGATAAGTTGAATCAAATAAAATAAATATGAGGGTAATATAAAATCACAATGACAGAAAAAAGTCACACTTCAAACTATTGCAATATTACAATTTTGGCGAGTAATTAA
>JADGED010000008.1:0-10347 GCA_016744555.1 Desulfuromonadaceae bacterium | reverse complement strand
CTGGGGACAGATATCGGTAATCTGCCCCCAGTTTTGGGTAGGAAATTCAGATGTGCTTACAGGTATGGATTACTTATTACAGCGCTTACCTTTGCCCCTTGGGCCACGTGGTTCGTCAGCGTCACAATCGCGGTCACAGCCACCATTATCATTGCGCATACCATGCTTACGTTCGCCACGCATTTCCTTTAAAACTTCGGCTTTTTCTTGCTGTTTAGGGGTCAGGATTTCTAATAGTTGCTGCTTAGAGCTAGCGTGTTGAACCATCATTTCCACTTTTAAATCGGCATGGTTTTGCGCTTTAGCACGAAACGTCGCCTCGTCATATTCCTTAGCGTCACGGTACATGTGCAACTCTTCCTGACTTGCCTTCATCTTGACTTGTAGCTCTTGACGTTTCTCCCCTTGGGCGGCAAACAAAGTCTCTACCTGCTGTTTTTGCTCAGCAGTTAAATCAAGCATAATTGCCATTTTATCTAATCTTTCGGCCCTGCGTTCTTGCTGTTGCTCTTGGTTCACCCCTTTACCACGACAGCCTCTAAAGCCATCACCATCCATAACCTTACCTTCGCCTTGCCACGCAAATGCCGCTCCACCTAATAGCAACATGCCAGCTACCAATACTGAAAGAATTGTGTGTTTTTGCATCATATTTCTCCTTGTTTAATGTTTATGGTTTGTTTCAACGTTTTGTTCACTATAGGCCAAAGGAATGTAAGGGTGGGTTAAGTGCTGTAAAAAACGTGTAAAGTTATGTAAAGGTTGCCCCCACGTCACTCTTTACATTTCTTTACAGCTAAAAATAATTGTGGCGGCTATAATCTGCTTAGGATTTAATGATAAGGAGTAACTATGACTAACATTTTAGTTATTGACGATGACATTGAGCTTTGCGATTTACTCAGTGACTATCTTGGTGGTGAAGGTTTTTCAATTACAACTATTAATAATGGCAAGCAAGGTGCCGATGAAGCCTTAGCTACTGAGTACGCCTTACTGGTGCTTGATGTAATGTTGCCAGAAATGAATGGATTTGACGTCCTCCGTAAAATACGAACTAAAAGTGCTGTACCGATCATCATGTTAACCGCCAGAGGTGATGACATTGACCGTATTGTCGGTTTAGAACTCGGAGCCGACGACTACCTACCCAAACCATTTAATCCGCGAGAGTTGGTAGCAAGAATCAGAGCAATTCAACGTCGAACTGATTCTGCAAATCAAGCTACCGCAGCGACTAAACCATCGGAATTATGTATTGGAGATATAACCCTTAACAGCACTAATCGTTGTGTTACCCGTGATGATATTAAAATCACTTTGACCAGTGTCGAATTTAACTTACTTGAGATTTTCTTAAGTCGAGCCGGAACGGTAATTGATCGAGAAGAACTGGTTGAATTGGTTCTTGGGCGCCAGTTACAAGCATACGATCGTAGTATTGATGTCCACGTTAGTGCCTTACGTAAAAAACTTGGCCACTACGAAGGAGATATTGAGCGGATCAGAACCATTCGCAGCGTCGGCTACCTCTACTCGTTGCCTCAAGGACAAAATTGATGCGCAGTCTATTTTTAAAAATATTTTTTTATTTTCTCCTCATCATCGTTCTAGTAACAGCGACGGTAATTGCACTATCCTTTTTGCGCGATCGCGAGTTTCCACCCATTTCTCACCAAGATTTCGCTCGCCAAGCAATCTCAGAATATGGCCGAAGCGCAATCTTGTCCTATGAGAAAAAAGGTGAAGATGGATTCAATCATTATACCGATAAACTTCGCCGCAAAACGGGGATAAAATTGCGGCTGTTCGATCAAAACGGTAAACCTCTGACCCAAAAGCGAATACCACATAGAATCCAACAAATGGCTCTGCAAGCTAAAAGAAGTGGTGAAGTTGTGTTCCCTAAGTTCGGGGCTAGAAACGTACTGGCTGCGATGGTTACCGGAGATTCAAAAATCCCCTACCTTGTTGCTATCAGCCTCCCCGGTCAACCGCCACCACAGCATCTTATCAAAGAAATAAGCCGCAGCTTTTTTGGTTGGCGAATACTTGTATTACTTATAATAACAGCCAGTGTTTGCTACTTTTTAGCGCGCTCATTGACCGCCCCAATAGGCCGCCTACGCTTAGCAACTAAGGAGTTTGCTGCGGGCAAGTTATCGACGCGGATTGGTGACAAAATCAGCGGGAAAAATGAAATAGCAGAGCTAGCAACCGACTTTGATGAAATGGCCGAAAAAATAGAGACTTTAGTAGATCGACAAAAAGATCTGCTGCGTGATATTTCCCACGAACTTCGCTCACCACTTACACGCCTAGGCATTGCCTTAGAATTGGCTCGACAGCAACAAAAGGATAATTCACAGACTAAATCGCTACAGCGCATCGAACTTGAAACTGAGCGCATGAACCACATGATTGGACAGTTACTCAATTTGGCAAAACTTGAAAACAGCAGTAATAGTGAATTTTCCGGCCAGCCATTTGATCTTGTGGTGCTACTACAAGAGTTAACCGCAGATGCAAACTATGAAGCCAAGAATCGCGGCTGTGCAGTAGAACTTAATGCCCCAGAAAAACAACATATTAATGGGACAAAAGACCTTCTTGCTCAGGCATTAGAAAACATCATCCGCAATGCCATTAATTACACTGCAGAAAATAGTACTGTTACCGTTACCCTTAGTACCGAAAAAAGCAGCCTGAAAGTTTCAGTTGCAGATCATGGCAAAGGAGTTCCTGATGCTGCCTTGCCGAAACTGTTTGAGCCATTTTACCGCGTTGCCGCCGCCCGTGACCGACAGAGTGGCGGTACCGGAATAGGTTTAGCCATTGCTGAGCGTGCCATTAAGCTCCACCATGGCACCATTTCTGCCAAAAACTGTCCCGCTGGCGGACTTATAGTGGAGATCACGTTGCCAATCTAGGGCATCGCGAACAGTTGCCACAATGGTTGCTTTTAGGTTATAGTACGCAGATAATTTACCAAGGAGATATTACATGGATTGGCTCTACTTACTCGGAATTGTCGTTGCCTGGTATGCCCTAAATCGCTGGATACTACCAAAAATGGGAATTCAAACTTGAATGTCTGGCAGTTGTGAGCTTCCGCGTGACGGCAAGCAAGAAACTAACGCTGACAATAACGAAAAATAACCTAAAAGCCCCGCTGACCTCAGCGGGGTTTTTAGGTTATAGACTTATTCACACAGGGCAATTACTTTATTTCATAATGACTATAACATTATACCTGCCAGCTAAAACATTAAGTCTTCTAGGGACAGGCATAACTAACTGATAATTATAGATAGGGTGAAAACAGACGAAAGAACGAATCACGCAACCTGAGCGGCAAGCTCCGCTTATCCATATCTTCAAGACTTACTTTCCGTGCCAATTCACGGGAACAATCAAAATGCTTAATCAATTCCCCAACAGTTTCTGAATCAAAAATCTCAACATTAAACTCAAAGTTAAGGCGCAAGCTACGAGGATCGAGATTCGCTGACCCAACCAAGGCATATTCATCATCAACCAATAGTAATTTGCTATGGATAAATGGTGGTGGTTGAAAATAGATATTGGTTTCTTGCTCAAGTAACTCAAACAATAAAGCATTGGATGCCCATGCAACATAGGGAAGATTATTCTGTTGTGGGAGCAAAATATCTACTCTGACTCCACGTAGCGCTGCAGTATTAATAGCAGCTAGCTGCGCACGGTTAGGGATAAAATATGGGGTCATAATGCGGATATGGGATTTTGCACAGGCCAATGCACCAATCAAAATCCAATTAAGTTTTTCGTGCTGCTCATTGGGGCCAGCACTAATACCACGACAACATGCATTTCCAATTTTATGTGGAGTTTTCCACTCCACAACCTCACGTTTTTCCCTAGTTGAGAAGTGCCAGTCTTCCATAAAGGCATCCCTTAACTGCTCACATATTGGCCCTTCAAAACAGAAATGGATATCAACGACTCGCCTCTTATTACTTGTATCCATAGCCATATGGCGATCACGGATATTCATTCCACCGGTAAAACAAAAATCGTTGTCTACAATCAACAACTTACGGTGATTACGCAGATTAAAATAAAAGCTGCCCAGCAAACTCAAGGGCAAAAAAGTTGTCGCCTTTACTTTTGTGCCACGAAACAAGTGCCGAACTTTCTTTAAAGAATAGAGTTCGCCAACAGCATCAATCAACACCCGCACTTCGACACCGCGTTCAGTTGCCGCAATTAGTTTTCGTGCAAATTTCCGCCCGATTACATCTGCGGTTAAAATATAGCTAGATAAAAAAATGGATTCTTCGGCATTGCTTATCGCTCCAAGCATTGCAGGATAAGCCTCTTCGCCATTATAGAGGACTTTTACTTTATTGCCGACGGTCAATGGGCGTCTGGTGACGGCATCGGAAAATCTAATCAATGATCGGCAGGTATCACTATTGGGGAAATAGGCAATATCTTTTGATGGTGGGGCTTTATCGACATGTAACCAGTGCATCCCCAAGCCACGTTTTTGCAACTCTCTTGAACGTACCCGAATTCGATTCACCCCGAGCAACCAGTAAACCAATGCACCAACCCCGGGAATTGCTAAGCAGGTAATAATCCAACCAACCGCAGCACGAGGATCTCGCTTAGTCAACATCGCGTGTCCAGCTGACAAAAACGAGCAGATCCAGAGAATAGATAACAGCAGGGTTAGCATAACAGATCCATAGACAGCAGAAATCACGGATCTACCTTCTGCCGAAGGCTTACCCAGCAGAGATAGAGGGCAAATTAAGGGTTATAATGATAGTACCAAAGTTCTTGGGTGCTACCATTATAAATCTAGTATTCTAACGCAATGAAGTCCCACATCGAGCGCAGGTAAGGACGGTATTAGTTGAAATTTTTTCGCCACAGGTTGGGCAATTAAACCAATGTCGACAATAGCGACATTGTTGTTCAGAAAGCCCTTGCTTCTTCTTGCATTTAGGGCACCGACGATACATTTTTCTACCACTTAGGTAATCCGCAAAAAACAGACCACAGCGATGGCACTCGGTTGCCCCAGATTTAATTGTCGCCCCGCATCCCGGTGCAGGGCATTTAAAAACCGTTTTACAGCTACTGCACCAGTACTCGCCTTTGAGGGGTTCCTCACATTTTTGACAGCGCTTGATTGCCATTGTCCACTCCAATAAATCACAAATTTATAAATAACAATTGTTATTGCTAGGAGTCAGCATAAACAACGAAATTTAGATTGCCAAGGTGAAAAGGTAATCAACTTACCGGATCGCGCTTCAACCAATGCTTAAATTCCTCCTCAACCTGTTCTGCATCTCCGAAGTTAAGCTCCAATAAGCGCCGCAAATGAGCCATGCTTTCAGCTTCTTCAGTGATAAACAAAAAGCCATAGTAGCCACCATTTTGGTGAATCAATTCGCCGGTAAACTCCATTCTAACTGCGGAGTCGGGAAGATATATACTTAATGGAACAAGAGCCCCAAGGCTTAAAGGTAGTGGCTTAGAAGATTTGAACAACGCCCCTTGCAGAGCTAAGTCAACCAACTCACAACGATGGGCGGTATTATCAATATCTATATCTGCTTCAGTACGAAAACTAATTCGACGATAACTACGATGTTCACTCATATCTAAACTCCTTAGCAAAGGACAAACTTTGATTCTGACCTCCATTGTAACAGGTAATTAGCAGTTTATCACTTATTATGCACAAACTTTTGCCCCTATACATACTTACTTTTTGAATTGTCCCTTGCGATAGACCAGCGGTCAGGGGTACATTGTAGCAAGAATCTTAAATATACTCTGTCATTACCGAGGTCATATAAATGCTCTACCGCCACCAATTTAAACATAATGCACTTAAAGTCATTTTTGTCATTTTACTCCTAATTTTACCGCTTAACAGCTGGAGTAAAAATGTTGAAGAGTTTGATACCAACCGAGCCCGCCTACTTGGACACATGTTGCAGCAGCAGCTTACCGGCAAACACTACAGTCAAAAACCAGCAAATGATGACTTATCGCAAGCAGCGTTTGACCTATATATAAAACAACTCGATTTTCAAAAACGCTTTTTACTACAACAGGACATCGACAAGCTGACAATCAACAAAAATCAGATTGATGATGCTATTCGCCGAGGACGCTTAGACCTACCTGAGTCCGGGCGAGAGTTAATCAATATTCGTATTAAACAAGTGCAGACCATGATAGCCGAGATTACTGCGCTTAAAATAGCTACAGACAAAGTTGAAAGCATCGAAACTGACCCTGAAAAATTAACTTTCGCCACCGACATTTCACAATTACGTGAGCGCTGGCGCAAAATTTTTAAGCTACAAACCTTAAGCCGCTACATCAGTCTACGTGAAGACGAAGTAGGTGTTGCTGACGACGGTAAGCTTTTACCTGCTGACGCTGCGACCGAGACTAAACTTTTGCAACAAGCGCAAGAAAAAGTTACTAAAAATACCAACAAACTTTTAAAACGCATGCTGGAAGAGACCCCCCAAGACCATTACGACCGTTACCTCAACGCTATATCGCGGGCATTTGATCCTCATACTAGCTATTTCCCCCCAACCATCAAGGAAGATTTTGACATCCAGATGAGCGGCTCACTCGAGGGTATTGGTGCTACGCTACGGGAGGAGGATAGTTACATTAAGGTGGTTCGTGTTATCCCTGGCAGTGCTGCTGCACGGCAGGGACAATTAGGCGCCGACGACATCATCCTTAAAGTTGCCGAAGGTGCTGACGAAGCAGTAGATATCACCGACACCAGAATTCGTGACGCTGTAGCTCTCATTCGCGGCAAAAAAGGGACAGAAGTCCGCTTAACGGTAAAAAAATCTGACGGTAGCCAACTTATAATTCCCATCATTCGTGATGTAGTTGAAATCAAAGAGGGCTTTGTTAAAGGGACAACTGTTGTCGATGAACAAAACCAACAAAAGGTTGGTTACATCAAAATTCCATCTTTCTACCGTGACTACAGCGGCAAGACAGATCGCAATTGTACCGATGACTTACGCAATGAATTGCAGCGCCTAAACAAAGAAAATATTTCCGGTCTGATTCTAGACCTGCGCAATAATGGTGGTGGCTCCCTGAGCGATGCGGTTAGTGTCACCGGGCTATTTATCAAAACCGGTCCAGTTGTACAAATCCGCAACGGAGCTGGCACTATTAGAGTCATGGAGGATGAGGATAAAAGCGTTGAGTACTCCGGCCCGATGGTTGTTCTAGTTAACCGCTTTAGTGCTTCGGCATCTGAAATTGTTGCAGGCGCACTCCAGGATTACGGCCGCGCCTTGATTGTTGGCGATGAACATACCCATGGTAAAGGGACGGTACAGGCACTGTTGGACCTTGACCGCTTTGTCAACTTACGTGGCATGGCTAAGTATATGCCCCTAGGCGCTGTCAAAGTCACCATTCAAAAATTCTACCGGATCAGTGGTGAATCGACCCAAGAAAAAGGGGTCAGTCCAGACATTGTTTTGCCTTCTCGATTAGATGGCCTAGAAAGCGGAGAAAAATACCTCGATAACGCTTTACCATGGGATCACATTGCCTCAGCAAATTATAGTCACTGGCAACAAGAAGTTAAAAACATTACGGACTTGCAGCAACAAAGCGATAAGCGGATCAGAGCGGATGAGGATTTTATAAAAATCATCTCTTCTGCCGATAGCGCCCAAAAACGCCGCGAAGACAGTCAACAATCTTTAGCTTTGCAAGATCTCCTTGATGAGCGTGATCAGCTCCGCAACGAACTTGACTCCATGAGCAACCACGGCTTAATGGCGACGGCAGATGACGATGACGAAGAAGAGAAGAAAGAAAAAACTTTGGATGAAAAAATCGCCGAAGACCCTTATGTCGACGAGGGAGTTATCCTCCTCCACAACCTTATAAGTAGCGCTAGCTAAATTATAATCGCCCCCATTTTCCTCTGGATAATGGGGGCGAAAAATTCTGCTGCTGGTAAACTCTGCGACACATGCCACTGCAGCAGTTCTCACGGACACCTTCCCCCGACACACAAATAAAAACTTAAAACATATAACCAAAGTGAACCGTTGCCACGTGAGCCATAAAACAACAAATAGCGATTACAACTCTATTTTACACATCAATAATTTCACCATCCGATAACGTATCGAATTTAATATTATGTAAATTTTGCAACATTTGATCGCCCAAATGGGTCAAAACAATCCGCTTGCTAGCCAACTTATCTCGATTCTTTAGCAAGGTATTATAATCTAAGTGCGACGGCACACAGCTATCATAGGCAAAACATTCACATATCAACAAATCACTTCCATGCGCTAAAGGGACCAAGCTCTCCGTCCACTGCGTATCACCGGTATAGCTGATAACCTTACTACCCACTTCAATTCTCACCCCAAAAGCATTTTTGCTAGCACCATGGCTCACCTTAAAACACTTTACATTCGCACCGCTGATTTCCTCGATAATCTTAGTATTAAATTGTCGATAATTAACTTTAAACGGTAATTTTTTGCTGAGCAAGCCTGGGTATAATGCTTCTGTTGCCGCTTCGACTTGTTTCTTTAGCCCCTTTGGACCTAATAGGGTTAAAGGCCTTGAGCGCTGACCAACATACTTCCCCTCCAACAACAGATAAGGGATTCCGCCAAAATGATCACCATGAAGGTGGCTAACCAAAATCGCATCAATTTCATTAGGATCGATGCCGCAACGTTGTAGCCCTACTAAACTGGTGCTGCCACAATCTAACAGCATTTGGCCGCCATAAAAACTTAGGTGGTAACAACTTTGCAATCTACCACCGCTACCAAAAGCGTCACCACTACCAACACAACGAAGAGAAACAGAATTAACTACCATTTTTTTTATCCTTTGATTTCAACCCCTAATTTGCATTTAAGTATGATATCATTACCGTCAACTTGAAACTTAGCAATATTCCCTAAACAGACCTTTTTGCCGGCGGTTTAACACATGCCCACTGACACCTTTCCGATACTTTCTGCTCTAGCAATCATCCTTATTGCTGCGCTAATTGGCGGACGCTTAGCATCATTATGCCGGATTCCAAGAGTAACTGGATACCTTCTAGCTGGGCTTGTGGTCGGCCCATCTTTTGCCCATATTTTCAAATTACCACAGTTGATATCATACGCTGCCCTTGATGAACTACGAATAGTATCTGATGTTGCGCTATCATTAATCTTGATGAATATCGGTGGGCAACTACGGACTGAAAACCTACGCCGATGGAAACAACGCATCGCTTTTTTCTCTCTTAGCGAAGCAACTCTTACCGCAACGTTAGTTGCTATATCCATTTTTACCATTAATCAATTTGTCGTTATGCAAACGGTTGCTGGCTATACCTTACAACAATCATCACTATTATTTGGCATATTCACTGGCACCATCAGCATAGCGACCGCACCAGCAGCAACCTTGATGGTAGTTCGCGAATACGAAGCCGAGGGGCCAATTACACGATTAGTCCTTACCCTAGTAAGCCTAAACAACTTGATTTCAGTCTTTGCATTTTCTATTGCTGCTCAACTGCTTGTTTCCCCAGACGGGGGGATAACCGCTATTCTGTACCAATTGGTTACACCACTACTTTTAGGGGGGGTGTTTGGTGTTATCATTTCGCTAAGTGCACAGCGAATGGAATTAGCAAGTGAATATAAAATTATGCTCCTTGGAGGAGTTACTGCGGTTGCTGTAATCAGCCGCGCCATCGGCCTAGAGCCTTTACTATCATGTATGGCGCTAGGAATGATCCTTGCCGATAGCTCTCCACGCTGGGAGCGAATGGTTAAAGCCCTTAATGAAATAGACTACCCACTATATGTCATATTTTTTGTCCTTGCTGGAGCCAACCTCCACATCGACACCCTGGCCCATATCGGCCTCCTCGGTCTAGCTTATGTACTTGCTCGCACCTGTGGAAAGCTCGCCGGCGCAGCTATGGGTGCACGCTTTGGTAAATTTGGAGAACGGGAGCAACAATGGGTAGGGATGACCCTACTAGCCCAAGCCGGAATGGCAATTGGCCTAGCTGCAACCTTGGCACAACAGTGGCCAGCTGGGGGTAAAATTGTCGAAACAATAATCCTTGGTTCGGTAGTAATCTTTGAATTGATAGGCCCCCTTGCGGTGCGGCACGGCTTAGTTAAAGCGGGCGAAGTACCGATATTATCGCTGTTACGTAAACGTGCACCACAAAGCGGGATGGAAGGGCTACATAGTGTGGCCAACTATTTTCGCAGCAACATTGGCCTCCCTGCAGGGCACAAA
>JADGED010000089.1 GCA_016744555.1 Desulfuromonadaceae bacterium | reverse complement strand
GAGCAGAATAAAATGGTTGCTCCTAGTAGCTTCCATCGCCTGAAAGTGAAGTGTTTTGCAGGGTCGCTCTTTGTTTTTTGTTTTGTTTTATGGCTTCCGATAATGGTGTATGCATCGCCATGGTCGGTAGAGCGTTTGGTTGAAGAACCGACTTTTGGATCGCAGGTGTATCTGCGTGAAGCCGGGGTAGAAAATAGTAAGATTTTACTCTTGGTTCATGGCATTGGCGACCGTGCCGGAACTATTTGGACCGATTTGGTGCCTGAATTGGCACGTGAATATCATGTTGTTGCTCCTGACCTGCCCGGGTTTGGTCGTTCGTCCAAGGGCAATCACCTTTACTCCCCAGAATCTTATTCAATTTTCCTCGATTGGTTGATTAGCCGTCTGCCAGATAAACCGGTAACCTTGATGGGACATTCTCTCGGTGGTGGCATTTCACTGATGTATAGTTCTCGCTATGGGGATAAGGTCGAGCGTTTAGTTTTAATTGATGCAGTAGGGTTATTACATCGATTAGCTGTTGGGCAAGATTTTTTACGCCAACAACTTAAGTTGGATCTCGCTTTCCCGACCACGGTGGTAGAAAAACCGATGGGGCGCATTGCTAGCTTCTTCCTCGAAAAAGTATCACGCATCCCATTAAGTCCAAGTTTAATTTTGAATTCTCCGAAAATGCGGCAAAAATTTCTTGCAGGTAGTCCTACAAAAATAGCAGGCCTGGCACTGATGGAGTCTGATTATTCATTACTTTTAAAGAAGTGTACTACGCCAACATGGTTGATTTGGGGTGAGGAGGACAAGGTGGCATCACTCCGAATTGCCCAAGTGCTGGATTGGAACTTACCGCAAGTAAAACTGCTAACCTTGCCGGGCTTAGGTCATTCACCTATGCTGGATGATTTGCCACTTTTTTCCACTGCAATGCAACAGGCTCTAAAGGATAAAGTCGTTGTAGGGAAGGTGCAAGGTCAGCCCCTTAATGGTATTGGTAGCTGTAATAATGAGCAAGATAAGGTTTTTAGCGGTAATTATTCTTCAATAACAATATCTAATTGCCGTGGTGTTATTATGCGTGACGTTGTTGCTTCTAATGTAACAATAGTCGATTCCGAAGTAGTAATTGAAGCTACGACGTTAAAGTCATCGACGGTGGAGCCAGCGTTAGACATATTACGTTCAAAGGTTGTCGTAACTGGTGCCGATATTATTGCTGAAACCGGAACCGTTATAAATCAAAGCCGCATCGATTTTGCTGGGGTGAGGTTTTACACAAGTGAAGCGGCGATTAAAGCAGTTGGTAATCCATCATCAGTTCTTTGCTCCAGCTCGACTAAGCAGGTCGATAATAGTTATGTAGGTTTGCATCTTAATCGCTCCTTGAAGGATAATGAAGTTTTGTGATTTTGGGTGGGCCGGCAGGTTTTCTTATTCGTAGTGTTGAATATTTATGTCAAGCTAACTTGTAACTTATATTTGTGAGGAATAGACGATTTTTATTTCATAACGCAAAGTTCTTTTGCATGACTTCTCCCAGAGATAGTACTTCAGAAAGTCTGGAAAAAGATTTCCCCTTTTTATCTAAACGCTCCCACTCAATTAATGTCTCTTCTCCTGCATAGTCATGGGTAATGTTTGCATAGCGAGCTTGGGGGTTTAGAACTAATTTAATTTGCGACAGAAATATTCCCCAGTCGGTAAATATATCTACAATGTTTACATTATAATTAGGTTGAGGGCTTATAATGGTGATTTGTAGTTTCCTTTTTTCTGAACGTACCAAGTCGAAATCATCAATTCTCTTTTTCATGATGCCAATCAAGTCGGTATTAACTCCACCATAGGTAATATCGTTTGCACTAATGTGAGCTAAATAGGCAAATTTACCTGGACAAGAAATGATGACTGCGAGACAGGTCCTTACTCCGTGTGTATAGATTATTTCACCAGTTCCAGAAACTCGGCGGAATTCATCCATCTCAACTTCGATGTCACGCGGTTTAAAGTTGGTTGGAGGTTGAGAAGAACAGGGTGGGGATTTAACTATTTTCTCAAACTCTAGTATGTGACTATTACTATCACGAGAGTAATTTTTCGTGATAATTTCATCCTCATCAATTTTAGCGATTAGAAGCCATTCATGACCAAGAGCTTGTACGACCTTGAAAGATGTTAGGGCTCGAAAGTTACGATAATCAACGATTGACTTGCGGCCTTGTTGCTCAGCAAATTTGGCAGAAATATTATCTTCTGATAGGTGTTGTCTCAGCACCGTGCTTTCAGCAAAGAACCGTGAATCTGTAAGCATTGACCTATCATGGTTGACCAAAAAGACTTCACCGGTAAGGCCCAACTCTTCTTCAAGGCTAAACATTTCGTTGATTTTGTTAATGGAAAATTCCAGTGCATACCACCCATTTGCTTTATTTTCTCTATTTCTCGGTACAATAAAAAAGGCTGAAGGGTCCCCGCTTGCCTGATAATTTTCAAAGTCGACAAATGAGCCCTCTGGATGCTTAAGTAAATGTTTAGAAAGTGCTGTCTCTGCAAGATCGCCACTGAAAATATTTTTATGATAGTCTGCTTTTTTGCGAACGGTATAGAAAATATCTCCATGCTGATCAATAAAAAGAACGTCACGAAAAGGCAAATATTTGTCGATATAGATATCTTCAATTTGGCTATTGATAGCCTGTAGCTTTAGCTGATCCTCTTGGGGAATCTGGTTTTTTTGAAACCGGGTATATATATCGTGCTTGGCAGTGAAAAGTTCTCCCATTTTTGTATCAGAACCAATTGCAAAAGCATTTTTCTGTACTTTGTTAAGATAGTCCTTTAACTGAACTTCTTTACGGTCGCGAATTGCCTCAAGGGTTTGATAGGTCTCCTCGTGGAGTGAAAGTTGTGCGGAGGTGCAACTAATCAAGAGAATCACAAAAACTAATAATATTTTATAAAATCGTATCCGGCTAAAATAACTAATCATTGCAAGTGCTCCAGTGTGGATATTCAATCTAAAAAGCTAGCCAATAATGATAGCTAGCAATTAGGGCTGTTGCAAATATCACAACCATGCCTCTGTTTGTCAATAATTAGCGTTTGTAAAATGGTTAGTTTGATCAATGTGCAATCGGCAGGTGATTATTAGTATAGAAGATTGCTAATGTTTAATGTTGATTAGTTTTTAGTATTTGGCTATATTGCCAAAAAGGCAAACTGGTTGTTGCGTTGAGAGAAAGATAGATCTATCAATCTTGTCTATAGGCTATACATGAAGCCCTCTTTGCAGCATGACCATATAGAGATGGGAGATTGTTATGTTCCAACAACGCAAAAAACAATTCGAGGCGCGTGCCAATGTTCTGAAAGCAATGGCACACCCCAGTCGACTCTTTATCATTGAGGAGCTTGAAAAAGGGGAGCGCTGTGTTTGTGATTTAACTGAAATGATTGGTGCTGATGTTTCGACAATATCGAAACATTTATCGGTTTTGAAACAAGCTGGGATTGTTGTAGATGATAAGCGTGGTAACCAAGTTTTTTATCAACTTAGGGTCCCTTGCGTTCTAAACTTTTGTAGTTGTGTCGAATCTGTCCTTGAATTGCAGGCACAAGATCACGCCGCTACCATTTAGTTTGTTGGGGGGCGTGGCGTGGGGTCGCTAGCGGTCTTTTTTTATCCAAGTTATTGGCAATTACGCCAATAAGGAAACAAGTGGCAGGTCTGAAGGGGGAGGAGTGATCACTTCATGACTTGCCGTTGAGAGCAAATTATTGATTGCCGGGAAAATACTAAATCCGGCCTGTATCGTAAAATTGATTTGGTGAGGTTGCTGATGAAGAAAATATTATTGCTGACTATGTTTGCTTGCCTTGTTGCAGGTAGTAGTGTCGCCGCAAGTTTGCCAATGTTGGTAGATGTTGGTGCTGATAAATGCATCCCCTGCATCAAAATGGCGCCTATTCTTGACAAGTTGGGAGACGACTTTACGGGAAAGATGGAGGTCAAATTTGTCGATGCTTGGAAGGATAAGAAAGAGGCGGCTAAATATGGGGTAAGGATGATTCCTACGCAGATTTTTTTTGCTGCAGATGGCACCGAACTTTACCGTAATACCGGTTTTTATGGTCGTGACGATATTCTCAACAAGTGGCGGGAACTTGGTTACCAATTTTAAGGATAGCGATACATGATTGAACAGTTAATGGTGACATTGAGCCAGGCAGTTAGTGGTGCACCACTGATCGCTATGGCAGCTGCTGCAGGTTGGGGGGTGTTGAGTATTGTGCTTTCACCATGTCATTTAGCCAGCATTCCTTTGATCGTTGGTTTTATCGATAATCAAGGGAAAATGAGCACCCGTCGGGCTTTTGTTATATCCAATCTGTTTGCTGTCGGAATTTTAATCTCTATTGCTTTGGTTGGGGTGCTGACGGCAATGGCAGGACGGATGCTGGGTGACCTTGGCGTTTGGGGAAACTGGTTGGTCGCCATCGTTTTTTTCCTTTTTGGCCTCCACCTCTGGGGGCTGATACCAATGCCTTGGTCTGGTCCGGGGCAGATAGGGATGCAGCGTAAAGGGTTGCTGGCAGCTTTGGTTCTTGGGTTGCTTTTTGGCATCGCCCTCGGTCCCTGTACCTTCGCATTTATGGGGCCGGTAATCGGTGTCGCCTTTACCGAAGCGGCCGACAACGCGCTCTATGCTGGAGCATTGTTGTTAGCGTATGGACTTGGCCACTGTGCGGTGATTGTCTTTGCCGGCACTTTTGCTGAATTGGTACAGCATTACCTTAACTGGAATGAGCGTTCCAGCGGAACCACCTGGATTAAGCGTGTCTGTGGACTGCTGGTCATCGCTGGGGGGATCTGGTTGGTTTACAGCGCACCCTAACGGTGAAAATCAGTTTTAGATTAAGAGCATGGATAATTATATTCTGTAAAACAGCAATTTTCGATTAAATAAACTTTTGAGGAGAAAAAAATGAAGCAATTATTGTTATTAGTCGCATGCCTATTGTTGCCAGTAATCTCATTCGCATCAGACAATACGCTGGAGCAGTATATAGAGAATTTCAATTATGATTCACGAATTGAGATGAAAGTTAACAGCAAGAAATTGATTGATATGCTGGAAGATGGGAAGGCAGTTTTGGTTGATATTCGCTTCAAGGAAGAGCATCAGGTTTGGGGGCCGAACTTTGGTTTGAAGATACCGATAAATGAATTGCCTGCCCGGTTGAATGAATTGCCTAAAGATAAAATTATTGTGACTGCTTGCCCACATAAAGATCGCGCTGCGATTGCCATGACGTACCTGCGTTCGAAAGGGATCCCAGCTCGTTATTTAACCGACGGGTTGATTGGACTAGCGGAAAACTTGCGTGGTGATAGCTCACTTTACTTTATGGAGCTTATGGAAGGGGAATAGTATTTCTGGATGCAGAAGGTGCAGCTGTTCTATGTTTTAAAAATTAAGCCCGTAATCTCATTTGATTACGGGCTTAATTGATGGTTATGAGATGTCTGGTTCGCGCATCGGTGTGATGACGATCTTTTTGCGACAGTTTGGGCATTGATAGATTTCGCAACCTGTGCAAGCGAAGCAGTTGCCGCAACTTCGGCGCATTTCTCCTTTTGAGAATTTCTTTTTACAACTTTCGCAGACAATCTTTTTCATTCTATCGTCGCAGTTAACAAACGGTTAGATGCATATAGCATACAGAAAACCGTCCGCTCTCGGGGATGTAGCAGAGAATGCGGTCACCCTTCTTTAGTTTTCCCGAATGGAAGATTCCAGCCAACATAATGTACATCGATGCAGAACCGGTATTGCCTTTGTCGGTAAGGTTTGAGTACCACTTCTCTAGAGGAATCGGCAGGCCAACCTTGTCGATGTTATCTTTTACCCGCAGGCGGAAGTAATCGGAAGAGTAGTGGGGTAGAAACCAGTCGATATTTTCGGTTTCCAAATTATATTTTTCTTTAACCGTAGTTAGCGCCTTTTCAACGGTGTATCTCATGATCTCTTCGTTGAGCAATTTGACATCTTGCTTGAGCATTAAGGCGTTATCTTTAAGAGCTTCGGCGGGGGAGTCATATTCTCGCCATCCCTTAATGGTGCCGTCTTCTTGTTTGGTTCCTCCTGCGAACATGCAGGTTTCCATCTCGTTGGCATAAGATTGAATGTCGATCCAGTCAATGCGTAGTGACGGGGCATCCTCCCTAGGTTGATCGCTTAGAAATGCAGCACCAGCGCCATCAGAGAGCATCCAGCGAATAAAATCGGCTTCAAAGCTCAATACCGGTTGGGCATCAAGTTGGGAAATTTTGTCAGGGCTAATTTCACAGCACATCCGTGAACGTGTGTATGAAGATGGCAGCTCTGAGCCGCAAGCAACAGCATTTTTAGACAGTCCCATTGCTACGTTCATCCAGGCGAACTTTAGAGCGCTCATGCCAGAAACACAAATGCCGGCAGTGCTTACTACTTCGCATGGGTTGCCACCAAGTTCGCCATGCACCATCGATGCTTGGCCGGGGACAATTAGGTCGGTTGATGAGCTGCCACAACATAGACATTCGATATCATCAACAGAAAAATTGTCGTAGGGCCTTAGGCTGCGGATTGCTTCGGCACCCAACTGCGCATTGGTATGGGTTGCTTCACCAGTTTCTGGGTCAATGGCGTAGTGGCGATTTTTTATTTTATTATTGCGTAGAATAATTCTACGGGTTCTCGATGGCACTTGATTTACCATACCAAGAATCTCTTCCATTTGGTCATTGGAGACGGGTTGATTAGGAAGAAATTCAGCGAGATCGTTAATATATACCGACATAAATTAAACCTTTGCCTTACTGTGACCCTCTATGATTAGAGCGGCATAGCGTTGATAGAATAGTTCTTCATTTAACCGTGTAGGTAGCACCGCATTAGTGAAGGTGTAGTAATCTAGATTATCTATAATGATTTGATCTTTTACTTGCTGATGTAGTTTTGTCCCCGGTAGTGGAGTCAAAATGGTGTGCATAGGCAGTTCAATCTCCTGTTCTCGTACGTAATTTCCTAAACGATCAAATTGCTCTTCAGTATAGTCTGGTGAGATGATGAAATCACCAATAATAGTTATGCCTAGCTGGTGCAAAATCTCTATTGCTTGACGATTAGTAGCGGCACTGTTTTCTTTGTTCATTTGGGATAATGCGCCGTCATCAATCTCTTCAAAGCCGATAACTACAGCACGAAGTCCAACCTCTTTCCAACGTTTAAGTAAGTCTGGATGGCGGACAACCATATCGGAACGGACATCGGCAAGGTATTGTTTTTGAATTCCTGCTGCGTCAATAGCTTCGGCTAACTGCCAAGCATGGTTTGGATTGCCGAAGCTGTTGGCATCGACAAGTCTAATGACTGGCGTCTGTTCTAGTGCCTGAATGTCGCGTAAAACAGCTGCAATCTCAGCGGTAATGTAGCTGCCACCGGTTAGTGGTCCAATTGAGCAAAAATGGCAGTCGTAAGGGCATCCAGCGGCAGTTGCAACTAGCCCCATCTTTAAGCCAAGACTTTGCAAGGTGTAGTTGGAGCGATAGTGTGAAACCAGGTCATAGCGTGGGGATGAACTGTTACCGAGATCAATGCCACCAAATTTTCGTGGTGACCATTGCAGTGGATTACCAGGAGATGTCGCAGCAACTCCGGGAATGCTTACTGACTGTTGTTGTTCCAGCGAAGTAATTAGTTCGGCAAAGCTTTGTTTGCCAAGGCCAACTACAATCCAGTCAATTTCTGGTAAGTTGAAAAAGTCTGGTGTGGCAGATGCGTGAGTACCACCAACAACTATTTTGGCCGAGGAGATCTCCCTAACTTTAGCGGCAAGTTTTACAATGGTATTTGCTTCGCAAGTCATGGCAGTAAAGCCGACTACATGTGGGTCAAAGCTGGAGACACGGTTTTCTAGTTCACCTGGTTCAACTTTAAGGTCAAGAATTTGTACGTCATGTTGAGATAAATTACCCGCAAGGGTCTCAAGAGATAGAGGTTCCCCACAAAAAATTTGTTTGATGGAGACAATCCCGTAGCGTTCTTCGGGAATGCTTTTTCCACAATTTGGAGGATTTACTAATAAAATTCGCACATTTATTCCAAGTGACTAAGTGGGGGCACAGTTCTATTTGCAGCTTTACTACAATAAAAACAAGCAAGAAAGATATGCTTTTGTGCCAATTTTGTCTACTTATAAAATGGCTATGTAGTATTAAAATGGGAACAAATAACAGAAGTGGTGCGGTTGCGTTATAATATTGTGCAGGCCAGATAGGGTCTGCGTTGTACTTAAGATTGAGGCTTTTTTTGAGGGGCACTTTCGGTGTTATTGATACGGTTTTTTAGCGCACTTGAACCACGGGTAACGGTTGCAATGCCGACGCCTAGTTGATCAGCAATCTGGCGCTGCGGTATGCCTTGTTGTAGCAGGGCAAAAATTTGCAGGCGATTACAGATGTCGGCAAGTTCACTTGACGTTAATAAGTGCCGGAGAGTCTCTTCCATATTGGCGGTAGACTTTTGCTCCAGCAAGTGATTGACTAAAGAATCAATGTATTTTATCTTCGCATTCATGTACTAGCATGGTAGTACAATAGTTGTTGAAGTCAACCTTTTTTTGTCCAACATTATTAAGCAAGAAGTTAATGTCGAGCGATCTCTCCCAATATATATTTTCCGGTCTTACCAGTGGTGCTATTTATGCTTTGATTGCCCTTGGTTTCAGCGTCGTCAACAACACCATGGGGATTGTCAATTTTGTCCAAGTTGATTTTGTTTCGCTCGGCGGAATGATGATGTTCACGGCTCTGTTTGCCGTCGGTTTACCGATGCTTCCGGGGGTGCTACTGGCTGTTGCCGGGGTGGCATTAGTCGCCATGGTGGTAGAGCGACTAGGTCTACGTCCGGCACGTACAGATAATCATTTAGTTCTGATTTTTCTGACCGTTGGCATATCCATTATTCTGCGTGGCTTAATCAAGGTGATTTGGGGTAAAAACCGTATGGCATTACCGCCACTAACCCCAGATGTGCCGATTAAGATTTTTGGTGCCAGTATTCTTCCCCAAGCATTATGGATTATCTTGTTAACTGTGGTTGCCATTGCAGTTCTTACTTGGTTTTTTTATCGCACCTCTCTTGGGCTCTCCATGCGTGCTGTCGCATCAAACCCAACTGCCGCTGCCGTAGTTGGCATACCTGCTGGCCGGGTAAGATTGACTAGTTATGCCATTGCCGGAGCATTGGGTGGCTTAGCTGGGGTGTTGGTTACCCCGATTACTACGTTAAGT